>CAZAKD010000148.1:0-4882 GCA_964485435.1 uncultured Lachnospiraceae bacterium | reverse complement strand
TTATTAGATTCGTTTGCTTTATATAACGAATCTCTTTAGTAGTAAACAGATTATATCAATAATTCCATCTCTAACTGCACCTCTTATGACAAAATATGCAATAGTTAAAATAATTATTAATGCACCAATACCACTCATTTTATAAGACCCCCTATCTATAGTTTTAAAAGTTATATTTTTACCAGATTATTTTTCAAATGCCCCCCACAATAAAATTACCAACCCAATAAGAAAAAGACATATTCCTGTTATAAAGGGTAATAATCCCCCTGTTTCTATAACAGAAGTCATAAACTTCCCTGGAGGGGTATTCCATTGACCCAGCCTTATCATATAATTACTACTCGGAATATAAGTAATACAAAAAAGTATAATACCAAATAACATTAAACTAATACCAGATATACTCTAAATATGCTGTTAAAAGTATATTGTCCGTTGTTAAATTTCTAATCTGAAAATTTATCTTTCCATCCTCGATAGTCACATTTTCAATACCTGCTTTACCTTCTACATATTCCACTTTGACTACTTGTTCCGAGCTAGGTGATTCTAAAATATCTGCATCTGTATCGATATTTTTATTGGTTTTTCCACAAGACGATAACATAGAGCAAATTACAAATATTCCAAGTAAAAGCCTTAGAATTATTTTCTTATTATTATCAAAAATAATATTACCTCCTTTATTAGTTAATACGGTTACCAACATTATACAATAACCTACATAAAATTGAAACATTAAAATTAAACAGTTATAACAGTTATTATTTTAAATTTTCATACATCTACTAACAAAACTACACACCCCCTTCCAGTAACCAGGAACGATGATCTGAGCAAGTGCTTCTGAAAAGGAGTTTTTGCACTCGTTGGTACTTAGGCTCTGTCCTTTAGAGCCTTATGTACCACTACGAAGTGCAACTAAGCGCAAGCGTCTCCATTTCAGAAGCACTTGCTCAAATCATCATTCCGTCACTAAGTCAATCCTGTAGATTTCAAATTATCTATTGTATCTGGCTATTTTATTCGCTATAATAAGTGGAATAGTTTGTTTGAAACAGTGATATATAGAATAGGAGATATTAGATGAGAAAGCTTGCACTATCCGATGAAATCTTACTAAGTGTTGATAAACCAGCAAGATACATTGGAAATGAAGTAAATATGACAGTGAAAGACACAGATCAAATAGATATTAGATTCTGTATGTGTTTTCCAGATGTATATGAGATAGGAATGTCTCATTTAGGAATACAGATTCTTTATGATATGTTTAATAAAAGAGAAGATACCTATTGTGAAAGAGTATATTCTCCTTGGGTTGACTTAGATCAGATCATGAGAGAGAAAAACATACCTTTATTTGCACTTGAAAGCCAAGACCCCATCAAAGATTTTGATTTCTTGGGAATTACAGTTCAATATGAGATGTGTTATACCAATATACTTCAGATATTAGAATTATCCCAGATACCAATCTATGCAAAAGATAGAACAGAGGATCACCCTATTGTGTTGGGCGGTGGACCTTGCACTTATAATCCAGAACCAATTGCAGACTTTTTTGATTTATTCTATATCGGTGAAGGTGAGACCGTATACGATCAGCTCTTAGATGAATATAAAACAAATAAAGAGCAGGGTGGAACAAGAAAGGAATTTCTTGAAAGAGCTGCTCAGATTGAAGGAATCTATGTACCTTCTTTTTATGATGTAGAATATCACCAAGATGGAACAGTAAGATCATTTACCAAGAATAATTCTCATGCCAAAGATAAGATAGAGAAACAGATAGAGATGAATATGAATGAGACTTATTATCCTGAAAAGCCTCTTGTACCCTATATTAAAGCAACGCAAGATCGTGTTGTCTTAGAGATACAAAGAGGATGTATTAGGGGATGTCGTTTCTGTCAAGCAGGTATGATCTACAGGCCAGTTAGAGAAAGAGATGTAGAAGTATTAAAAGAATATGCTAGAAAGATGTTAAAATCTACTGGGCATGAGGAAATATCCTTAAGCTCCTTAAGTTCTAGTGATTATTCTCAGTTACAAGAACTGGTATATTTTTTAATAGATGAATTCCGTTCTAAAGGGGTAAATATATCCTTGCCTTCTTTAAGAATTGATGCATTTTCAATTGATGTTATGAGTAAAGTACAAGATATTAAGAAGAGTAGCTTAACTTTTGCACCAGAAGCTGGATCACAGCGTATGAGAGATGTTATCAATAAAGGTTTATCTGAAGAAGATATTCTTCAAGGTGCTCTAGAAGCTTTTTATGCTGGTTGGAATCGAGTAAAATTGTATTTTATGCTTGGTTTACCTACAGAGACAGAAGAGGATATAGAAGGTATTGCTATTCTTTCAGATAAGATTGCAAGAGAATATTATTTGAATATGCCAAAAGCGACGAGAAATGGTAGGGTTAGCATTGTATCAAGTACATCCTTCTTTGTTCCTAAACCATTTACCCCATTCCAATGGGCAAGAATGGATTCAAGTGAAGAGTTTCTTGAGAAACAACGTTTCTTAAACAGAAAAATGAAAGAACAGATTAATTATAAAAGTATTAAGTATAACTGGCATGAAGTAGAACTTACAATGATAGAAGGTGTCCTTGCAAGAGGAGATCGAAGATTAAGTAAAGTAATTATGGATGCTTATCAGGCTGGTTGTATCTATGACTCTTGGTCAGAATACTTTAAATATGATGAATGGATAAAAGCCTTTGAAGTCAATGGCATTGATCCATTATTCTACACCTGTAGAGAACGCGAAGAAGACGAGTTATTCCCATGGGATTACATTAATGTTGGGGTAACGAAAGATTTCTTGCTTAGAGAGTATAAACGTGCCAAAGAAGGAAAGGTGACTCCTAATTGTAGACAAGCCTGTGTTAATTGTGGAGCGAAAGTATATGATGGAGGTGTCTGCTATGAAGGCTAGAATCAAATTTTCAAAATATGGATCCATGAAATTTATCGGACATCTTGATGTAATGAGATATTTTCAAAAAGCATTTCGTAGAAGTGAAATAGAGATGGAGTATTCCCAAGGATATAGTCCACATCAGCTGATTTCATTTGCAGCACCTCTTGGAGTAGGACTAACAAGTGATGCGGAATATGTAGACATTCAGATCTCAAGTGGTGATTCTTCCCCAATAATGGTAGAAAGATTAAACCAAGTTATGTCTGAAGGATTTGAGATTCATAGCTTTAAAAGACTTGATGATGATTCAAAGAATGCTATGTCCATTGTTGCGGCGGCAGATTATCAAGTATCATTTAAAGATGGATATGATATGATAGCTAATCTGAAAGAACAATTTGAAGCTTTCTATAGGCAAGAGGAGATTAATATCCTAAAAAAGACTAAGAAAAGCGAAATGATGGTGAATATAAAACCATATATATATCATATTTCTTTTGAGAAAGATGAATTCTTAAAGCTGACGAATCAGAAAAGAAGTGAAAAAGAATCTACAGCAGAAGTGTATAAGAATAGTAATGTGGTCTATATGCAGCTTGCTACTGGTAGTGTTACCAACATTAAGCCAGAATTAGTTATGGAGGCTTTCTGTCAATACTTAAATATACCATTTAATGAATATGCCTATCAGTACCATAGATTAGAAGTTTATGCAGATATGGGGGCAGAAGAAGTTAGAAAGCTTATCTCTTTAGATGAATTAGGAACCGAGGTTATATAAATGAATCACAAACTAATTATTACAAAACAAAAGGATCATATTATTAGTGCTGTCTATGATGAAAATGATATGATTCAAGTTAACGTAGAGAAAGTAAGTGAGACAAGTATTCTTGGAAATATCTATATTGGTAAGGTTAAAAATATCGTTAAGAATATTAATGCTGCTTTTGTAGAAATTGAGGATGGAATGATGTGCTATCTATCATTAGATAGTAACTTACACCCAATATTTTGTAATACTAAGAATAATGAAAAGGTAAATATCGGAGACGAGATCATTGTACAGGTAATTAAAGAAAGTGTAAAAACAAAAGCTCCTGTAGTATCGGCAAATTTGAATTTTACAGGAAAATATATTGTACTAACACATGGTAAAACAATGATCGGAATATCCAATAAGATTATTGATTCTTCTGAAAGAAATAGATTACGAGATATGTTAGAACAGTATAAAAATAAAGAATATGGATTTATTATACGAACCAATGCAACGGGTACAAAGGAAGAATGTATTCAAGAAGAGATTCATACTCTGATTCAAATATATGAGAACATAAAAGAATATGGAGTACATCGTTCTCCTTTCTCGTTAATTCACAAGAATCTTCCTCAATATATCTGTGAGATTCGAGATGGATATGAGGCTGAGTTGGATGAGATAATTACAGATGATCGAGATATCTACCAACAGATTCATGACTATCTTGTTACCTATCAAAAAGAGGATGTATCTAAGTTAAGAAATTATGTTGGGCAGGATGTTAGTCTTAATAAACTATATAATATTACAACAAAGCTAGAGAGTGCTTTAAAAGAAAAGGTTTGGCTAAAGTCTGGTGCCAACTTGATTATTCAGCCAACAGAGGCTCTTACTGTAATTGATGTCAATACAAGCAAAGCAATTGATGGGAAGAAAAAAGCAGAAGATACTTATTATAAGATTAATCTAGAAGCAGCAAGAGAGATTGGGAAACAATTACGTTTACGTAATATATCAGGTATTATTATTATTGATTTTATTAGCATGGACACATTGGAATATCGGAATAACCTATTACAAAAATTAAGAGAGATATTAAGTAAAGATCCTGTTAAAACTATTGTAGTAGACATGACTGCTTTGGATCTCGTTGAAATAACAAGAAAGAAAGTTAGAAAGCCA
>CAZAKD010000147.1:3086-4882 GCA_964485435.1 uncultured Lachnospiraceae bacterium | reverse complement strand
TAATTTTCTTTGGAGCAGATGGAGCAGTGTATTTTAATGTTCCTGGTAGTGCATAGGCACAAGCGACTCCGTGAGGAATACCATAGGATGCACCAAGGATATGGGCTTGTGAATGTCCAACATGAGTACCAGCATTATTAAGCATCCAACCACCTAATGCAGCAGCAACCATCATGCGCTCTCTAGCTTCTATATCATCTCCATTTGCAACCGCTTTAGGAAGGTATTTTACAATTAGGTACATTATTTTCTCGCAAATTGCATCTGTAATAGGGGAAGATAATTGTGAAGTATATCCTTCAGCAGCATGTGAAAATGCATCTAATCCAGTTGCAGCAGTCATATTTGGAGGGAGTGATACCACTAACTCTGGATTCAAAACAGCGTATTCACTTACGGCATTGTTTGATAAAACGGCTAGTTTCTCATGAGTTGTTGGGTCAGACACCACTAAGGCATTGGACAACTCACTTCCGGTGCCAGAGGTAGTAGGTACAGCAATCAGCCCTTTACAGATCTGTGAAACTTCTTTATCAGATACATAATCAACTATACTTCCACCTAGAGTGCGAACGATATTGATTCCTCTAGCAGCATCTATAGCGCTACCACCGCCTATTCCTATAATGGAATCGCATTGATTCTCTTGGAATAAGCCAGCAGCTTCGTCTATTATTGTTGCAGGGGGATCTGGTATGATTTTATCGTAAATAAAATAGTCAATACCATTATCTTTTAATGATTGTAATAATGTTTTGATGGAAGCATTGCTTAACATAAACTTATCAATTGCAATCATTGGTTTTTTATAGTCATTATCTTTTAGAATAGCGTGAATGGCGGTATCCAATTCATGAGTTACAATCACTTTAACATTTTGTTCTAATTTAAAATTCATATGATCACTGTCCTTATATTTTATTTGAAAATCAGGATTATAAGTTCAATTCTTTTGAAACTTTATCTGCTCTTTCACAGAATTCTTTCACCTTTGGAATGTCTTTTTCCATTACTCCATCACTATACTTATAACTTGTCTTTGTTAGTGAATCTACTCCAAAAGGTTTCACTTGGCGAATACATTCTTCCACATTATCTGGGCCTAATCCACCAGCAATTATAACAGGAATATTCACTGATTGTACAATACGTGCATCAATATTCCAATCATGTGTCAAGCCACTTGCACCAATACCAGTGTCAGCAGCAAGTCCTGAATCAGTTAAGAGATAATCACTAAACTTTGCATATTCAATAGCCCTATCCACAGCTTCAGGTCCATCCACCAATACTGCTTGCATTAATTCCACACCTGGACATTCAGCACGTAATCTCTTAGCAAATGCTTCATCAGCAGTAAATTCCATTCCAGCAATATGAAGGATATCTGGCTTAACTCGGTTGGCAATAAAAATCATCTCATCGGGATCCTTATTAAGCATAATTGCTACACATTTTACACCACGGCGCTTAGCTTCATCAAAGATTCTGTCTACCACATCATATGGTACACGATGAGCTGGTACTCCACCACTTTGCATTGGCACTAATCCAATATGATCTGCCCCTGCATCCATACATGCAACACTTTCGTTATAGTTTACTAAAGAATAAATTTGTTTTTTCATATTTTATACCTCACTTATATTTTTTTGATCTTTCTATAATATTTTCAACAGTTAAATGTGGAGAAACAGATTGAGCGGCCTCCACTGTTATACTTGATGCAGCCTGTGCCAATTGACCGATGCGTTCTAGTGTAATAGTATCCTTGTACATATATCTGGCCCAAATAA
>CAZAKD010000147.1:0-3076 GCA_964485435.1 uncultured Lachnospiraceae bacterium | reverse complement strand
CCCATTTACGCTTACAATCTTACTAGGAATGATATCTACTTTTTTCATATCATCCTTTGTAGCACATAAAATTCCATTGGCACCCATAGATATAAATACATTTTTGATACCCTTTTGGATTAATACCAAAGCTGCTTCTCTTGCGGTGGCTTCATCCACAATATCTACTCCAGTTAAATAGGATGCTTCTAATTCATTTGGTTTAAAGGTATCAATCTTGTGTAAAATATGTTCAAATCGACTTACTTTCACAATAGATACAGGGTCTACGAATATTGGGACCTTGCAATGATGAGCCAGCCATTCTATAGATGCTTGAGGAATATTCCCATCAAGTACACAGATAGAAGCATTATTAATAAAATGGATTCTGGATTCTAAGAAATCTGGAGTAATATATTCTGTAATCTTCATGTCATTAATAGCAGTAACCATGTCGCCCTTTTCATCTGTAACATATAGATAGGAAGAGCTTTTTTCATTGGGAATACATTGTGCGTAATCTAGATGAATATTAAGACGTCGGCATTCATCTACAAGAATTTTTCCAAAATGATCATCACCATATACTCCAATAAAATAAGTTGGTACTTCTAATTTGGTTAAGTTTTGTGCAATATTCTGTCCAACACCACCAATTGTCAGCTGAATATCTCCAATGTTAGAATCTCGTTCCCGGTATACATCGCCACACAATCCAGCGATATCTAGATTCATTCCACCCAAAACAACTACATATTCTTTACTTTGCATAGCATCCCTCCTTTAAAAAAAGTATAGCATCCAGTCTATAAAAAAGCAATAAAGTTCAGAATATTAAACATTTGTTTACGAGTTTTATCGAATTGCTTTATACTTATCATGCCACAAAATATAAAGTAGAATTCATTTTAAAAAACAATTGACAAATTTTTGTGTTAGTATTAAAATGATAATAACAAAAAGATTATATCAAAAACAATCAAACAAGGGGAGGTTTTTAAATGAAATTATTAGTTGTAGTTGATATGCAGAATGATTTTATCAATGGAGCACTAGGAAGTGAAGAGGCTGTTAAGATTCTTCCAAATGTACAAGTGAAGGTAAATGAATACCGACAACAAGGATTACCAATTATATTTACAAGAGATACACATCAGGAAAACTATCTAGAGACCAAGGAAGGACAGAACCTTCCAGTAGAACATTGTATATATCAGACGGAAGGCTGGAATATTACACCTAAGTTAGAGGTTGCAGATGCTAAAGTAATTGATAAACCAACATTTGGCTCTACAGAACTTGCTAGATATCTTGGAGAAGAATATCCAGATGCTGATGCTGATATGGATATTGAATTGGTAGGTGTATGCACTGATATATGTGTAATATCCAACGCACTCCTTCTCAAAGCTACATTTCCAGAGTCTAATATAACTGTTGATGCTTCCTGCTGCGCTGGAGTAACAGTAGAGAGTCACAACACAGCGCTAGAAGCTATGAAGATGTGTCATATTAAGATTATAAATGAGAAATAGATTAATGCAGACTTGAGGGGAGCAAATTATGATAACAATAAATAATGATAGATATGAACCAGAGTATTTTCCGGATGGAACCTTCCGATTGAGATGTGATATAGATTCAGAACAAGTAAATATCACATGGAAATTTGAAGATAATGAAGAACTATTAATTCTCTATTATTTAGTCAATCATCTTCGCAGAGTACTTAAAGTAGAAGCAATCCATCTAGATATGCCCTATATACCTAACGCAAGAATGGATCGTACAAAAAAACAAGATGAGATATTTACTTTAAAGTATTTTGTAGAATATATCAATCATCTTCATTTTGATAGTGTTAGGGTCCTTGATCCACATTCCTATGTATCATTGGGAATGTTAGATAGGGTAGTTGTAGTTGATATCATTCCTACAATTAAGAAGTTGGCAGACACATTATTAAATCAAGAGGACATTGTATTTTTCCCAGATGAAGGTGCTTGTAAGCGTTATTCAGAGACCATGAAACATAAGCATGCCTTTGGAATAAAGAAAAGGGATTGGCGAACAGGTGAGATCATGGGGTTAGATGTCATTGGAGACACCTTGCAAGAGGGGTTCAATGCATTAATAGTAGATGACATATGCTCCTATGGTGGTACATTTTATCATTCAGCTCAGAGATTAAAGGAACTTGGTGCCAATCACATATGGCTTTATGTGACACATTGTGAAAACAGCGTGTTAGAAGGGGAGTTAATTAAGAGCGGACTCATTGATAGGATATATACCACGGATAGTATATATACAAAAGAACACGAACTTATTAAAGTGATTGATATTATAAAGGGGGAGAATTAAATGATGACACCACCACTATTGTTATGTGATTTCTATAAAACTGTTCATAGCGAACAATATCCAGAAGGCTTAACCAAGTTGGCTTCTTATCTTACTCCTAGAATGACAAGATTAGAGAATGAGGAACATCTAATTATGTTTGGTCTACAGGGATTTATGAAACAATATCTAATAGAGTATTTTAATGACAATTTCTTTCATAGGCCCAAAGAAGAGGTGCTTAAAGAGTATAATCGTATCTTAATAAACACACTTGGAGAAGGATGTTATGAGGATAAAAAGGTAGAAGACTTACATGATCTAGGTTACCTACCGTTGGAGATTAAGGCAATCGCTGAAGGTACAAGAGTGCCAGTGAAGGTACCTATGCTAGAGATTAGTAATACTCACCCTGATTTTCCATGGGTTGTCAATACAATCGAAACTATTATGAGTTGTTCTCTCTGGCATCCTATGATTTCGGCAAATGTAGGATATAAATATAGAATGATTGTAAATAATTATTATGATAAGAGTGTAGATGATAACGTGGCAAGGGCTAGAGCATTGGGTGACTTTAGTATGCGTGGACAAGAGAGTTTAGAAAGTGCAACAAGAAGTAGCGCAGGATTCTGTCTGTCATTTTTAAATACCGCAACAGTGCCAACGATACCATATCTAGAACATTACTATAATTGTGATTGTACGAAAGAACCAGTAGCCTATGGTGCAATCAGTACAGAACACTCTG
>CAZAKD010000146.1:0-4889 GCA_964485435.1 uncultured Lachnospiraceae bacterium | reverse complement strand
TATATGGTCATTCTGCAACAACAGGTGCAATGTTAGGCTTTATGTTAATGACATTATTAGATATTGCACTAGGTTAAGGCAGCAAAACATAAAAACAAGTAGTAAGAAGATGCATTCCTATATCTGCATTTCTTGCTACTTGTTTTATTATTCTTTATATTGTTTTATTCTAATTCTTCAGTATTCTCAGTTTGAGTAGTATCAGCATCGATCTCTTCAGCAACTGAATCCGCTGATTCTGAAGATATATCAATGGTAACATATTCTCTAGTATCATTTTCTTCTTTTGTATCGTCTTCAAGATTATCTTTTCTATTAAAGTTATCTAAATCATCCTCAAAGTCATCTTCAAAGTCATCCTCGAATTCTTCAAAATCTTCAGCAGCTCTTTTGTCAGCTAGATTTTTTAGAAAATAGAATACTCCTCCTGCAAGAGCAGCTAATGATATTGTTCCAAATATAAATTTACCAAATCTTTTCATATTAAGTTACATCCTTTCCTAATGACATTTCTTACTTATTTTTCATTATAATTGTTATTCGTGAAAAATGGAAGAGTAAATTAATGAAATAATTATAAATAACAATATATCTTAAATTATTGACAGAAGATACGTTAAGATGGTAAAGTATAAAAGTGAAGTTAGAATTAGGCTACAATTAATAAGATAATAGGAGAAAAAAATGATAGGAATAGGCACGATTACAAATATGGCTGCAATATTAATTGGTTCTACCATTGGGATGTTCTTGCAGAATGGATTAAAGGAAAGATTTCGCACCACGATAATGACCGCACTTGGACTCTCTACCATGTTTATTGGAATTACAGGTGCATTAAGTGGGATATATACTATAGAAAATGGCAAATTGAACGCCAATCATACTATGCTTATGATAATATCACTCACATTAGGTGCATTTATAGGAGAATTAATAGATATAGAAACCAGGCTAGAACGTATGGGAGAACTATGTAAGAAGACTTTTCGTGTACAGGGGAAAAAGGGTGAGAACTTTGTAGAAGGCTTTGTCAACAGTTCGCTATTAGTATGTGTGGGTGCAATGGCTATTATAGGTTCACTCCAAGATGGATTGAATGGAGACGCAAGTATGCTCTTCGCAAAATCTATACTAGATGGAATTGCAATGATCATATTCGCTTCTGCCTTAGGTGTGGGTGTATATTTTTCTGCAATACCTCTTGGAATCTACCAAGGTGGAATCACACTCTCCGCAAAATGGATTCAACCTTACTTGAGTAATCAACTTATCTCAAACATATCTTTTGTCGGTTCTATCTTAATATTTGCAATTGGAATTAACTTAGTATTCGGCAAGAAAATTAAAACCGGCAATTTACTGCCAGCAATTATAATACCTATACTCTTCGAGCTTTTCTAGTTTTAGGGACGGTACCTGACGCGTCAGGTACCGTCCCTAATCGCTCAATCCCCGTCCCCTTTGTGCAAATTCAACAAATTATGAGGGTAAATACTGGCAGTTTTCATTTGTGGAAAATGATTTACAATGACTGAAAATGATGTTATTATTATAGCTGAGATTAGAAACAACCAATATTAATCATAAATGGTCACAAGTAATCATTAAGAGAGGATGTGTAATCCACTTGTTAGCAGATGAAAGATTCAATGGGATACTAGATATAGTAAAAGAAAAAGGGACAGTAACAGTAGGGGAATTATCAAGATCATTAAGAGCATCAAAGTCTACGATTCGAAGAGATCTTACTACTCTTGATAAACAGGGACTGTTGGTAAAGGTCCATGGAGGGGCAACTAATCTTAATGTTCACTATGTAACAAAAGATGCAGACATGGAAACAAAACATGATATGAATAAGGAAGATAAGTTAAAGATTGCAAAATATGCTGCAAGCCTCATTCAGCCAGATGATTTTGTATATATAGATGCAGGTACTACGACAGAGATTATGATAGATTACATAACTCAGAAGAATGCACTCTTTGTAACGAACGCAACCGTTCATGCAAGAAAGTTAGCCCAGAGAGGCTTTCAAGTATATATATTAGGTGGAGAGTTAAAGCCTACCACTGATGCAATTGTTGGAAGCGAAGCAATTCTTTGCTTGCAGAAGTATAATTTTTCAATCGGATTCTGGGGCGCCAATGGTGTCAATCAGCAAACTGGATATTCTACGCCGGATGTACATGAAAGTCTTGTAAAGGCAGAGGCGATGAAACATTGTAAGGATCGCTATGTATTATGTGACGCTACTAAATTTGGTCAAATATCTTCTGCAACGTTTGGAGACTTTTCTAGTGCTACCATTATTACAACAAGGTTACAAGATAGAAACTTAAAGAAATGTAATAACATAAAGGAGGTCTAGATATGATATATACGGTAACGTTTAATCCATCTCTAGATTATATAGTCCAGGTGGATGATTTCCAGATAGGGCAGGTGAATCGGACTTCTTATGAAAATATTCTTCCAGGTGGAAAAGGAATCAATGTCTCTATAGTACTGAAGAATCTGGGATATAGTAGTGTTGCACTGGGCTTTATCTCTGGATTTGTTGGAAGAGAGATAGAGAAACGAGTTAAAGACCATGGATGTATTACTGACTTCATAACCATTTCTGAAGGGATATCTAGAATCAATGTTAAGTTAAAGTCCAATGAAGAAACAGAGGTAAATGGTCAAGGTCCTAATATTAAAGAGGAACATCTTAATAAGCTTTATGAACGACTAGATACTTTACAAGAAGGTGATATTTTAGTATTAGCAGGAAGTATTCCCAACACACTCCCAGAAAATATATATGAAGTTATTCTGGAGAGATTAAAGCATAAAAAGATTCAAGTAGTTGTAGATGCTACTAAGAACTTGCTGCTTAATGTACTGAAGTATAAGCCATTTCTAATCAAACCTAATAATCATGAATTAGGTGAAATGTTTGGTGTAACATTAAAAGACAATGAAGATATAGTGTTGTATGGTAGAAAGCTTCAAGAGATGGGAGCTAGAAATGTATTAGTATCTATGGCTGGAGATGGTGCTATTTTTATAGAAGAAGGTGGAGAAGTATACACTAGTAAAGCTCCCAAAGGAAAAGTTGTAAATTCAGTAGGTGCCGGTGATTCTATGGTAGCTGGATTTGTTACAGGATACATGGAGACTCAAAAGATGCAAGATGCTTTTCTCATGGGAATAGCAACAGGAAGTGCAAGCGCATTTTCGTCATACTTAGCAACGAAACCAGAAGTAATAAAACTTCTAGATACTTTAAAACAAAATAATATTTAACATAAAGGGAGGTATATGATGAGGATAACTGATCTATTAAATTATGATGGAATTGAACTAAATGGTCAAGTATCAACTAAGGAAGAAGCGATTAACAAAATGGTGGATCTAATGGTTGGTACTGGAAATATATCTGACCCAGATGAGTACAGAAAATGTGTATTTGCAAGAGAGGAGGAGGGAACAACAGGTATTGGCGATGGAATTGCAATTCCCCACGGAAAGACAAGTGGGGTAAAGAGAGCAGGGTTAAGTGCTATGGTTATAAAAGATGGAGTTGATTTTGAAGCTCTAGATGATCAACCAGTGCATCTTATATTTCTAATTGCAGCTCCCAATACAGCAGATAATATTCATCTCGAAGTACTTAGCAGATTGTCAGTGTTGCTAATGAATGAAAAGTTTAACACTGACTTAAAAAGTGCAACTACTAAAGAAGAGTTTTTAGAGATTATCAATCGAAATGAAAACGCTAAATTTGGTAATGAGAAGGAGGACTCTATGTCTGAAAAGGGAACAATGAAAAGAATAGTAGCAGTAACCGCATGTCCTACAGGGATTGCCCACACTTATATGGCCGCAGAGAGCTTAGAGAATAAGGCAAAGGATATGGGAATTCAAATCAAAGTTGAAACAGATGGTTCTGGCGGAGTTAAGAATGCATTAAGTAAAGAAGATATTAAGAATGCGGACTGCGTTATTATTGCGGCAGACAAAAATGTTGAAATGGCTCGTTTTAATGGTAAGAAAGTAATTAAAGTTAAGGTTTCTGATGGAATACATAAAGCAGAAGCACTGTTGAATCAGGCAGTGGAAGGTAATGTAGCAGTATATAAACATAATAGTAAGGCTCAAGAAGTATCTCAAGATACGACTGGAAATGAATCAGTGGGAAGATCTATTTATAAACATTTAATGAATGGTGTATCTCATATGTTACCTTTTGTTATTGGTGGTGGTATCTTAATTTCATTGGCATTCTTATTCGATAATTATGAGATTGATCCAAGTAACTTTGGTTCGAATACACCTGTTGCCGCTTTCCTTAAGACTATCGGTGGAACTGCATTTGGATTTATGCTACCTATCCTAGCTGGATTCATTGCAATGAGTATCGCTGATCGTCCAGGTCTAGCAGTTGGTTTCGTTGGTGGTGCAGTTGCCAATGCAGGTGTTACCTTTGCTAATCCAGGGGGTGGCGTAAGTTCAGGTTTCTTAGGTGCGTTGATTGCTGGTTTTGCAGCAGGATATATTATCCTTGGAATAAGAAAGTTATGTGAAAAGTTACCAGATAGTCTAGAAGGAATTAAACCTATTCTAATCTATCCTGTAGTTGGTATTTTCCTAATTGGAGCATTTATGGCATTGATTAATCCAGCAGTTGGTGGAATTAATACTGCTATGAATGATGCATTAGCTTCCATGGGTAGTACTAGTAAAATATTCTTAGGAATTGTGCTTGGTGGAATGATGTCAACTGATATGGGTGGACCATTTAACAAAGCAGCTTATGTATTTGGAACAGCTGGATTAGCAAGTGGAGAGTTTGGAATAATGGCAGCAACAGCAAATTTCTGTTATCATATTCAGAACTT
>CAZAKD010000145.1:0-4932 GCA_964485435.1 uncultured Lachnospiraceae bacterium | reverse complement strand
AGCTGTAGTCTCACCTGGTTTTGCAGTAAAACTTATATTAGATAACACATTGGCTTCTGCATTTGGATATCGAAATGATACATTATTAAACTCTAGATATCCTTTCATGTCTTCTTTAAAATCATGACTTTGAATGGGATCTTCAATTGTTGATTCTTTTTCTAATACTTCTACAATACGTCCCGCTGACACGGAGGCTCTTGGAATCATTATGGAGACCATTGAAATCATAAAGAAAGCCATAATAATCTGCATCGTATATTGAATAAAGGCCATAAGATCTCCTACTTGCAAATTACCTAGATCTACACCCTTTGCACCATTCCATACAATAAGAACAGTAATAAGGTTCATAATCAACATCATCAATGGCATCATAAAAGTCATTGTACGATTTACAAAAAGATTGGTCTTAACCAATTCTTGGTTGGCTTTATCAAATCTTTTCTCCTCATATCTCTGGGTACTAAAGGCACGTATGACTGACAATCCTGTTAAAATCTCTCGTGTAACTAAGTTTAATTTATCAAGCAATTCTTGCATTAACTTAAATCTTGGCATTGCAACTACGAAGATTACCAATACAAGCGTTAATAAAGCCATGACTCCTACTGCGATTATCCATGCCATAGATGTATTCGTCTGTAACGCTTTAATAATACCACCAATTCCAAGAATTGGTGCATAAAACACAATTCTTAACAAAAAAACCATCAACATCTGTACCTGCTGTATATCATTGGTAGTGCGTGTAATTAAAGATGCCGTTGAGAAATGATCAAATTCATTATTGGAGAAAGATACAACTTTTTTAAATACCTTACTTCGAAAACTTCTTCCAAGACTTGCAGCTAATTTTGCTGCAATATATCCAACCATAATAGTAGCTACCATAGATAATAAAGCAAAACCTAACATCTTGGCACCTGCTAATAGAGTATAGTTTCTCTGAAGTGCTTTCATATCCACTCCTACCGCTTCATACTCTGCCTTAACAGCTGCCACTGCCATCTGTTGGATAATCATTTCGGGGATTTGATCTTCCATACCTTCTTGAACACTATATGCTTGTGCTTTATCTCTTTGAAGCATATAAATAGAAAGATAAGCTTTAATAAATAAAGGTTCTATCTCTTGAAATGTATCTTTGTCTTTGGATTTTAATTCGTATATATTTTCTTCTAAATTATCTTTTTGAGCCAATTGGTATTTATTCAATACCAATTGGCTCTCTTCTCCCATAAACAGCAAAAGATTCTGTAATGATGCTTCGCGTATAACAACTGGGGCTGCATATTCTACTCCACCTTGTTGTATGCCAACATTTACAATATCTGATGTATATTGAGGTAAAGATAAATCACTATAGGCTTGTATTATTAATAATACAACTATAAGCATTATCTGTAATGTATACTCTTTTAAGTATTTCAGTAACTTTACCATGCCTGATTCCTTTCTGTGGAACTTGTCTATAATTTATTAACAACGTTCTTCGGATGTCCTTGTAAATATTGTTTTATATTGTCAGCCACAATGTTAATGAGCCTCTCTCTTGTTTGTTTCGGAGCCCATGCAATATGAGGGGTAAACACGCAATTCTTAGCCCCTCTTAATGGATTATCTTTACTCATTGGTTCTATGGATAATACATCTATTCCAGCTCCTGCAATTACTCCGTCATTAAGAGCTTTTGCTAAATCACTTTCGTCAACAATTGGTCCTCTCGCTGTATTAATAAGGATTGAACTTGGCTTCATTAGTGATAATCTCTCCATAGACACTAATCCTCTGGTTGCATCTGTTAAAGGACAATGAATCGTTAAAATATCACTTCTTTGAAACAGCTCTTCTACTGATACATATTCAACTCCTTGAGCCTTCTTAGGAGTACGAGTTGTAGCTATAACCTTCATACCCATGGCACTTCCTATTGAAGCAACAGTTTTCCCAATCTCTCCGTATCCATATATGCCTAGTGTCATTCCTGCTAGTTCCATAATAGGATAAGGGAAATAACTAAAATTCTCTGCAGCTACCCAATCTCCTTGTTGGACAGATTGATCATATTTCGCCACTTGATTAGCCATGTGTAGAATAAGTGCAAATACGTGTTGAGCCACAGCATAGGTAGAATAGGATGGAGCATTGCATACGACTATTCCATTTTCCTTTGCCGCCTCTAAGTCAATATTATTATATCCCGTTGCAAAGAGTCCTATATATTTTATATTCTTACACTGATTCATTACTTCTTTTGTTATATTAGATTTGTTACATAGTACAATCTCACCATCTCCGATTTGACTAGCTACATCATCTCCACCAGTATAATCATAACTCTTAACGGTTCCTAATGACTCAATCGATTCAAGAGATATATCTCCTTTTGTAACTGTATTTTTATCCAGAATAACAATTTTCATAGATTACCTCCAATTGTCTGTTATTTTGCTAATTTATCCATAATCGTCATAATCTCTTTCATCTTATCGCTGGCGTTGTCGTTGTCTAATGCTTCTTTTACACAACACTCCAAATGTCCATGAAGGACTTCTTTATTTACCTTACGAAGAATAGCCTCTGTAGCCATAAGCTGATTAGAAATATCTATACAGTATCTATCATCCTCTACCATTTTCAGCAGACCATCTAACTGGCCTCGAGCTGTTTTTAATAAACGTGTTACTTTTGCTTTATCTGCTTGCAATTATCTTTACCTTACCCTTTCCTTTCCATCAATGACAACCACACCCCTAGTGGGGTGTTTCTTTAGTCTATCCCTTTATATATCCTTTGTCAATTGAATCTTGAATCATGTATTCAACCACCTCCCAAAGTTCAGGAAGTCCTTCTTTCACTTTGGCTAGTCTTTGGTATATCTTACTACTTGTGATGTCCCCTAAACCCCAAGTGTGGCCCTGGGTATTATAATTTAAGATAAATGGTTGTAACCTATCAAGGGCTGCAGCATAGATAGAATCAGGAGTCTCCATTGCATCAAACTCCTTCCACAACAGATACATCTCTTTCCCTTGATTTTCAGGAAGTATAGCAAATAATTTATCTGCTGAAGCTTCTTCTCTTTCAAGTTTATCCTCATTGGCTTTCCCATCATAGGCAGGTGTGTCTCCAGCATAAACTTCTACCAGATCATGTACAATGGCCATTCTTATTGCCCTGTTTATATCTACTTTAGGTGAATATGCATATTCAGATAGAATCATTGCCATAAGCGCTAAGTGCCAAGAATGTTCTGCATCATTTTCTCTTTTGCTTTTATCAATAATCACACTCTGCCTAAGAATTGTTTTCATCTTATCTACTTCTACTATAAAATTAAGTTGTTTTTGAAGTCTTTCTCTATCCACAGTATTTCTCCTTTTTTTTGATTTAATCCACGATAAGTTATAGTTATCCAATTAAAGATACTAGTAATGGGATACTAAGCAGTGATCCCACAGATGTAAGAAAGATACCTCTACTTACAAATTCTCCGTCACCACCATACTCGTTACATGCCATCAAAATATTCGCTGCTGTTGGCATACCCATCAATAATACTGCTACACCTAACAAAGTTTCATTTGCAATAAAATTCCGTAGGAAGAGCCACATAACAATAGGTAGAATCAGCAGGCGAAGGATAGTATAGATATATATTTTCCAATCCATAAATACCTCTTTAATGGATACTTCTGCAATTGTTGATCCAACAATAATCATTGCAAGAGGAGTTGTAACATTTCCTACTATGCCAAGTGTTTCTGTTAAAACACTTGGCAGTGGAATCTCTAACAGAAAAATAAACAAACCAGTAGTAGCCGCAACTACTCCTGGATTGATAATACGTTTTAGTGATACTTTCTCAGACTTATCTTTTTTTCTAAGAAGTGATACTCCATAAGAAAAGAAAGATATATTAAATATCATCATAAAAATGGAAACATAGAATATTGCATCCGTTCCATAGATTCCACTAATTACAGGTATCCCCATGAAACCCATATTAGAATATATAAGCATTACTTCAAATGTCCCTTTTTGCTTCTGAGGTATTTTAAACAATTTTGTAATTCCCTTTGCAATGATAGGAAATACTACAAAAGGGCTAATTGCAATTAAGAATATTACGATTAATTCACTTTTATTTATTAATGCACTTCCTGCTACTGAATAGATAATGATTGCAGGTGATGTTATATTAATTACTAACTTTGAGACTTTTTTATTACTTTCTGTATCCATAACATTGGTTTTATTGGCAATGAATCCAACTAGCATTAATAAAAATAGTATCATCATTTGGTGTATCACATTACTCATATTGTTCTCTCTTTCTGAATGTCACTTATCTCATGTAGTATAAAATACCTAATGTATTTGGTCCGCAATGGCAAGAGATTGTACACCCTGCTCTCGTCACTATAATCTCCTTAAAATACTCTTTTTCTTGTAGTTGCTGTTTCACTTGATTTACTATTTCATCAGCACAGCCGCTATGAGTAATAAATATTCTGTTTGGGTCTATTTCTTCAAGATTATTAATCTTATCTCCCACATAATTCTTTAGACTTTTTTCTAAGGCACCTCTATATTTTTTACCAACTTTCATCTCACCATTCCATACTTCAATGCATGGTTTAAGTTGTAATAGATTTGCACCTAAAGCAGCAACTGAGGAACATCTTCCTCCTTTGTGTAGATATGTTAGTGTATCAATAATAAAACTTCCTCGAATCTTAGGAATCATGTCATCAATATGATTTAATATTTCCTCCAACTCTTTTTCTTCTTTCACTAATTCAGCTGCTTTCATTACAAGATGGCCATATCCTGTAGATAAATTCTGTGAATCTACTACCGTTACATGCTCCACAATCTCAGCTGCATTTACTGCCGATTGATAGGTAGAAGAAAACTTTGCACCAA
>CAZAKD010000144.1:0-4967 GCA_964485435.1 uncultured Lachnospiraceae bacterium | reverse complement strand
ATTCTCACCTGGAATTCCCATGAACTTTGGAAGACCTGCTCCAGAACCAACGAATACTGCGTCAAATCCTTCTTCAGTAAGCAATTCATCTATGGTTATAGATTTACCAATAACTACGTTAGTCTCAATCTTAACACCTAATGCTTTCACATTATCGATCTCAGTTTTAACAACTGTGTCTTTTGGCAAACGGAATTCTGGGATACCATATACAAGTACTCCGCCCGCTTCATGAAGCGCTTCGAATATTGTTACATCATGTCCAAGCTTAGCTAATTCTCCAGCACAAGTTAATCCTGCTGGACCTGCACCGATTACAGCAACACTTTTACCAGTTTTATTTGGATTCGCTTCTGGTTTGATTCCATTCTCTCTTGACCAGTCAGCTACAAATCTCTCTAACTTACCAATAGATACTGGTTCACCCTTAATTCCACGAATACATCTCTCTTCACATTGAGATTCTTGTGGACAGACTCTTCCACATACAGCTGGAAGTGCTGAATACTGAGCAATAATTTTAGATGCTTCTTCTATATTACCTTCTTTTACTTCACGAATAAATCCTGGGATATCTATAGCTACTGGGCATCCAACGATACATTTTGCATTCTTACAATCAATACATCTAATCGCTTCTTCTTTCGCTTCTTCTAGATTATATCCTAAACATACTTCTTCAAAGTTAGTAGCACGTACTTTAGGGTCTTGTTCTCTTACAGGTACTTTCTTTAATACATTCATTATTCATCACCTCCACAGCCACATCCGCCGCCTTTATGAGTATCGCCTTCCTTAACTTTAAGGATTGCTCTACCTTCTTCTGATTTGTACATCTGTTGTCTCTTCATTGATTCATCGAAGTTAACTAGATGTCCGTCAAATTCCGGTCCATCAACACATGCGAATTTTACTTCATCACCAACAGTAAGACGACAAGCACCACACATACCTGTTCCGTCTACCATAATTGGATTCATGCTTACTACAGTCGGAATTCCTAATTCCTTTGTTAAAATGCTAACAAACTTCATCATAATAACCGGTCCGATCGCTACTACAAGGTCGTATTTTTTACCTTCATTATGTATAAGGTCTTTTATCTTATCGTTAACATTTCCTTTAAATCCATATGTTCCATCATCTGTTGCAACATATACATTCTTTGCAACACCTCTCATCTTCTCTTCTAAAATCACAAGTTCTTTTGTTCTAGCACCAATAATACAATCAACATCTATACCATTTTCCTTCATCCACTTTACTTGAGGATATACAGGAGCAGTTCCAACACCACCTGCAACAAATAGGATATTTTTCTTCTTCAGTTCCTCAGGATCTTCAGATATTAATTCTGTTGCACATCCTAATGGTCCTGTGAAATCTCTGTAATAATCCCCAACATTATATTCTGCCATCTTTTGAGTAGAAGAGCCAAGTGTTTGATATACTATTGTTACACTTCCAGCCTCTCTATCATAATCACAGATAGTAAGTGGTATTCTCTCTCCCTTTTCATCTGTTATTACGATTACGAACTGTCCAGGGTAACAAGACTTTGCTACTTTTGGTGCTTCAATATCCATTAAGATAATGTTGCTTGCTAAATATTCTTTTTTAAGTATCTTGAACATAATACGCCTCCATATATGATTACTGTGTGAAACCATTTTCACACTATAAATATATTATAGGGCAAGTTGTTCGAAAAATCTAGTAGTAATATCAAGAAATCCAGCATTCATACATGTTCAACCTGCTTTTCTACCATTATATCCCTTGCTTCTCTACATAATGTAATATATGTCCATTCATTTATAATACGTGTAATATATTACTTTATGTTAGCTCATTTATAGAATCTCTCATAATTAGATTGTTATTCTGGTAACGAGAGTCAGAGCTTACCTCCTCCCCAAACCATTCTGGTGGTGAAAATGATCTAGCTGTATTCCCATCTGGGAATTCCACTTCTACAACTACCAACCCCTTATGGACGCCCGAGAATATATCCAGTTCTGCAACTAGTCCATCTTGTAATGGTAGAATATATCTGGTCTTGCAAATCAAATGTCCATCAATCTTTTTGCATAAGTGTTGGTAGGCTTCTTTCGTTAATGGTAGCTCTACTTCATTGCTTACACATCCTACTTCTAGTAAGGTCTGTTCAATATTATCTTTTGATTTGTAGGTTAGAATGTAATTATCATTGCTTTTACGGATTCGGATAACTGGAGTTCTGCAAAGATACCCCTGTTGGATATGTTTTGAATTGTATTGAGTTAAGTCATCTGGAATAGATTTTACTTTATACTTTTTTTCAATTTCCATGTATACTCCTTTTGGGGACGGTACCTAACCCTTCAGGTACCGTCCCCTTTTAGTCTTTTATAGTAAATACGCGAAATGCATTTAATATTGCTATAATTGCCACTCCCACATCACCAAATACTGCGCCCCACATACTAGCATATCCAAATGCGCTTAGTACAAGGATGATTACTTTTACTGTAATGGCAAATACAATATTCTGCATTGCAATTCTAAGAGTCTTCTTAGATATCTCTATAGCTGTTCCTATCTTAGATGGTTCATCTGTCATTATAACAATATCCGCCGCCTCAATGGCTGCGTCTGACCCGAGTCCTCCCATTGCGATTCCAATATCAGCTCGAGCTAATACAGGTGCATCATTCATACCATCTCCAACAAAACATAGCTTTCCTTTTTTAGATACTTTCCCTAAAAGTTCTTCTAGGCGGTTCACTTTATCAATAGGAAGAAGTTCTCCGTATACTGTATCTATTCCAAGCTCAGTTCCTACGCCATTACCTACTGTCTGACTATCTCCGGTTAACATCACCATCTCTTTAATATGAAGTTGCTTTAATGTCTCAATGGCTTTCTTGGAATCTTCCTTCACTTCATCCGCAATCAAAATGTAACCTGCATATTCACCATCTATGGCGATGTGTACGGTGGTTCCTATTAATTCTTGTGGTTCATAGACAATCTGGTACTTCTTCATCAATTTCTCGTTCCCAGCAATAATCTCTTGCCCGTCAACAGTTGCAATTACACCGTGCCCTGGTATCTCTTGAGTTTGTGTTATTCTTTCACTCTCTATGTCTTCTCCATAATAGCGTTGTAAAGATTGGGAGATTGGATGATTGGAATAACTCTCAGCATATGCACATACTTCTAACAGCTTCTCTTTACTCACGCCGATATTGTGTATGGATTGTACGTTGAACACTCCTTTCGTAAGGGTTCCTGTCTTATCAAATACAACAATCTCAGTTCTGGCAAGTGCCTCTAGGTAATTACCACCCTTCACTAAGATTCCTTTTCTAGATGCTCCACCAATTCCTCCAAAAAAGCTGAGTGGAATGGAGATTACTAATGCACAAGGGCAAGATACAACTAAGAACGTTAGTGCACGATAGATCCATGTGTTAAATGTAGCTCCCTCTATAATCAGTGGTGGAATAACTGCTAATAACACCGCAATACCAACTACTAAAGGTGTATAATATCTAGCAAACTTGGTGATAAATTGTTCTGAATGTGATTTCTTACTGCTGGCATTCTCTACTAGATCAAGAATCTTACTGGCTGTTGATTCTTCCAACTCCTTCGTTACCTCTGCAGTAATAACACCATTAATATTAATACAACCACTTAAAATACCGTCTCCTACTACTGCTTCTCTAGGAACAGATTCTCCAGTAAGCGCTTTGGTATCAAGCATAGAATGTCCTTCTAGTATAATTCCATCTAATGGAACTTTCTCTCCTGGCTTAATCACCATAATGTCGCCAATCTGCACCTCATCGGGATCTAAGGTCACCAATTCATTGCCTCTTCTAATATTGGCATAGTCAGGTCGAATATCCATAAGTTCTGAGATGGATTTTCTTGACTGGTTCAATGCATAGTCCTGAAAGAGTTCTCCTACTTGATAGAAGATCATAACTGCTGCACCCTCTGGAAAATCTCCAATAAAAAATGCTCCTATGGTTGCAATGCTCATTAAAAAGTTCTCATCTAGTACATTTCCTCTAATAATATTACGCGCTGCCCTCTTAACAACATCTCCGCCTACAATTAGAAAACTTATAAAAAATATAGAAAAGTCAATCCATCTTAATTCTGGGCGAAGTATCATACCTATGGCGAATAGTATACCGCCAAATGCTAACTGTCTCTTACGTCTCTTCATATCTGCCTAACACTTACCCCTTCTTTATAATTACATCCGGTTCAATCTTATTAATAAGCTTTTTCGCTGAAGTTAGAATTGAAGTCATCTTCTCTTCTTCCCCCTCAATAATCATCTTAGTTGTAAATAGGTTAACAGTAGCTTTTGATACTCCTTCTAGTTTATTCATTCCCTCTTCTATCTTTGTTGCACAATTGGCACAACATAATCCATCTAAATAATATATGCTCTTCATCTTTTATTTCCCCCTATCTATTCTCTGATATGTTCTAATCCCTTTTCAAATATATCCTGTACATGTTCATCTGCTAAAGAATAATAAACAATCTTACCTTGCTTACGAAACTTTACTAGGTTGGCATTACGCAGAGAACGTAACTGATGGGATATGGCTGACTTGGTCATATTCAATAAAACTGCCAGATCACATACACACATCTCACTTTCATCTAATGCCCACATAATCTTTACTCTTGTGCTATCGCTGAATACTTTGAAAAAATCTGCAAGATCATATAGTATATGCTCTTCTGGCATCTTTTTCTTCACTTCATCTACCACTTCTTCGTGGATTACTTCACAATCACATAAATCTTCCATTTTTGCCATGGTATCTCTCCTTTTATGTTTAGTTATGTAATGCTATATTGTATAATTGAATGGTTTATTAGTTGAATGATTGAACAGTTATTCAATCGTTTAGTTTATTATAGTTGAATAGCCATTCAACTGTCAAGTGTTTTTT
>CAZAKD010000143.1:0-4997 GCA_964485435.1 uncultured Lachnospiraceae bacterium | reverse complement strand
GGCAACCACAAGTGTGGCGATCATAATTCCTATTATGTTCATATGTATATCCTCCTATTATAATAGCCCTGCAAATCCAAAGAATGCAATAGCCATAAGCCCTGAAGTAACCAAAACAATTGGTGAACCTTTAAAGGATAATGGAATGTCATTATCCTCTATCTTCTCACGAATACCGGCCATAATTATAATAGCAATTGTGAATCCTAATGCAGTGGCGAATCCATTCACTACGCTATACACAAATCCGTAGTTCTTCTGTACATTAATCAATGCTACACCTAAAACAGCGCAGTTTGTTGTAATTAATGGAAGGTATACTCCAAGTGCACTATATAAACTCGTACTATATTTTTTAATAATCATCTCAACAAACTGAACTAGGGCTGCAATAACCATAATAAATACAATTGTTTGCATATAGGTTAACCCCGCTGGTACTAGTATATATATGTAGATAATGCTTGCAACAGTAGAAGCTATCGTCATTACAAATACAACAGCCGCTCCCATCCCTGCTGCAACCTTTATCTTCGTTGATACTCCGACAAAGGAGCATAAGCCAAGGAACTGACTCAATACTACGTTATTTACTAACGCTGAACCTATTATAATAATTAACAATTCTCTCATATCAAGTCTCCTATTCCTTATTATTCTTTAGTGAATCATTTTGTTTTGCTTGTGCATTTAATTCCAACGCTTTCTTACTCACTTCTTTCGCTTCTTCAATTCCATTAATTGTAGAGCAAGCACTACTACTTCCACAACCTCCACAATGTCCACCACATCCTGATGATGTACCATTAATTCCGTTAGTTGCTGATTTAAGCTGGAATTTGTTCTGGAGAGCAGTTAAAATAGCTAGTACAAAAAATGCTCCAGGGGCAAGAATAAAGATAGTAACTGGTTCATAAGAATTAGGCATTAAAAAAACGTTAAATATAGATCCATTTCCGATTAATTCTCTGACAGCACCAATAGCCACAAGTGCTACTGTGAACCCTAGACCCATTCCAATACCATCCAATGTTGATAAGATTACTGGGTTCTTAGCAGCAAAAGATTCAGCCCTACCAAGAATAATACAATTAACTACAATCAACGGAATATAGATACCTAAGGTATTGTTTAATTCTGGTAGATAAGCCTCTAATAAAAACTGAACTACAGTAACCAAAGAAGCAACTACTACAATATAAGCAGGCATTCTAACTCTATCTGGAATTGATTTGCGTAATGTGGATATTAGCGCATTGGAACACATTAAGACTGCTGTTGTAGTCAATCCCATTCCAAGACCATTACTTGCAGAAGTTGTAACAGCCAGAGTTGGACATAAACCTAACATTAGTATAAAGATTGGATTCTCTTTCAGGATACCATTGTATAATCTCTCTATGTATTTATTCATCCTATTTTCCTCCTATCTTTAGATAATTTTCAATATATAAAAGTCCTGTATTAACAGCTGTTGTTACTGCATCTGATGTAATTGTAGCACCACTGATAGCATCGATTTCACTTTCACTAGTTGATCCTGATTTGACTACAGTAAATCTATCTACTGTTCTATCTTTATATTGGCTTTTAAAATCATCGTCTTTTGCTTTCATACCAAGACCAGCTGTTTCAGTAATACTAAGAATCTCCATTCCTGTGATTTTCATATTATTATCCACACCAAGAGTAATAGTGATATTACCACCATAACCTTCTCTAGTTGTAATCATCATGACTACACCAGTTGCTTTTCCATCATTACCAATAGATTCAAAAGCTTCTTCAATAATAACATTTTCATACCCTTCTTGTTGTATTATCTCAGGTGCTTTCTCTAGTAATTCGTCAATTTGATCATTCGATTGGAACTTGGATGCCTCAGGATATACTGTTGAGTACGCTTTTTCTTTTGCTGCCAGTTTACTTGCTGCAATTGGCTCTTTTGTTATTTCATATACGAAGCTCAAAGATACTCCAGCAACTAGAGCAATCATAAATAGTGCGATTGCATCTTTCAGAATCTTCTTATATTGCATGTCTTTGCCCTCCTTTACCAAATGGTGCAGGTATTGTCACGCGTTCTATTAATGGAACCAAAAGATTTCCTATAATAATGGCATAAGATACACCCTCAGCTGATCCACCAAATATTCTAAATATACCTGTAATTATTCCCAATAGGATACCATATACAATCTGTCCCTTTGGAGTAATTGGACTTGTAACATAGTCTGTTGCCATAAAGAATACCCCAAGTATTAGTCCTCCACCTAGTAAATGTGATAAAAGATATACAAGATCTATTCCTTTTCCACCAAACAATGTTATAAATAAAAGAAAGCTTCCTATGTACATAGTTGGTATTCTCCAGTTAATAATCTTACGTATAAATAGATATATTGCACCTATGAATAAAGCAATGACTGAAGTTTCTCCAATTGTCCCTATTGTATTACCCATGATTAGACTCATAATATCCACAGTCTCTCCTGTTTCTTTCAACAAGGCTAATGGTGTTGGTGCGGATACTCCATCCACAGTAAAGCTTGTCATTCTTCCAGCAAAAGATATCAGAAGAAAACAGCGTGCTGCAAGAGCTGGATTCATAAAGTTTTGTCCAATTCCACCGTATAGTTGTTTAACCACTAGTATTGCAAATATACCACCAAGCATAGGAATCCATAATGGTACTGTATATGGAAGGTTCATTGCCAATAATAAACCTGTCAAGAACGCACTATAATCACTTGTAGTTATTGGTTTCTTCATCAATTTCTCATATATATATTCCGTAAGCACACAAGTTGCAACACAGGTTAATATTATTAGAAATGCATTTAGGCCAAACTGGTATACTCCAAATAATGAAGCAGGAATTAATGCAAGTATTACATCAAACATTACATCAGCAGTAGTATTTTTGCTTCGAATATGTGGAGACGCTGAGACATTAAGTAATTTACCCATTATTTTTTGCTCCTCTCTTTTGTAATATTTCTTCTTGTTTCCTTAAATGC
This sequence comes from uncultured Lachnospiraceae bacterium, assembly GCA_964485435.1. GTDB lineage: Bacteria > Bacillota > Clostridia > Lachnospirales > Lachnospiraceae > CAZAKD01. The sequence goes on along the minus strand of CAZAKD010000143.1, from coordinate 1,977 downwards.
TTGGGTCAAAGGTATCTTTGCCGGGCATATATATGAGCAACATCCACATTCATAACATTCCGTTCCGTTGACTTTAATATATCCTTCATGATCTGAATGAATGGCATATTCATACATCATCTGTGGTACTAGCCTGCATGGACAGACTTCTACGCATTTTCCACATCGAATACATGCACTTTGTTGATACTTTGCTACTTCATCTTCCGTTAAGCAGAGTAGAGCAGAAGAGTTTTTTACTACAGGAATATCTGTAGTGAATAATGCAACACCCATCATTGGACCTCCTGAGATTATTTTCTCTGGAGTTGTCTTATATCCGCCAGCTGCTTCTAATACTTCTGTGTAACTAGTACCAAGTCTAATGTTAAAATTAGAAGGATGCGAAACTGCATCTCCTGTAACAGTCAGAATTCTACGAATTAATGGTGTTGATTCACATACTGCGTTATAGATGGCTATTACAGTATCAATATTATCAACAATACAACCTGCATCTACTGGAAGCTTGCTAGAACTTATCTTTCTGCCAGTTGCTGCTGCAATTAATTGTCGCTCTGCACCCTGTGGATACTTAGTTTTTAGCACCTTCACTTCAATATCATCTTCTGATTTAATCGCATTCTTTATAGCTTCTATAGCTTCTGGCTTATTATCCTCAATAACTACTAGTGCTTTTGCATGTTCAAATAGCTTCTTAATTATTTTTAATCCGCCAATAACCTTTTCCGGTTCTTCTAACATTTCACGATAATCAGATGTTAGATATGGTTCACATTCTGCACCATTCACTAATATGTATTCTACTTTACTATCATCATTAGGAGTAAGCTTTACGTGAGTTGGAAATCCTGCTCCTCCTAATCCTACAATGCCTGCATCTTTAATGATCTCCCTAATCTCATCTTTGGATAGCGTAGTGTAATCCCTTGCTTCTCCATACCCTTCAATCGTGTTATAATCATTATCGTTCTCTACGATAATAGATTCTATCTTGTCTCCGGAAGCTGTTAGCCTTTTTTCAATAGACTTTACAGTACCAGATACAGAGCTGAGCACATTGGCTGATACAAAACCTGAAGCTTCACCAATCTTTTGTCCAACCAATACTTTGTCCCCAATAGCTACAATAGGTTTAGAGGGAGCACCAATATGTTGAGATAACGGATAAACCAATTCACCCTTAGGTAAGATCGACTGAATCGACTCATTTTTTGACATGTCTTTACCATCACTTGGGTGTATACCACCTTTGAAAGTTAAAAGTCCCATCTTAAGTTTCCTCTCTTTTTCTTATAATTTCGCTTATATCATCTTTTGTATAATGTACATATACAACTAAAACAATATTAATACAATTCTATATATAATGCAATAAATGATAATTTATTCACATAGGGACAGTGGAAGAACCATGGGATACTAAGGCACCAAATATTTTTTCGTGCTTTAAGCATTCTTTTATTGCGACTACAATCTCTCTTCTAAGCTTTACATTCTTTCCTTTTACAGCACCATGCATAGTTCCATAGGAGATTGCCAACGCATCTACCTCTGTTTTACGGAAGAATTCAACTGCACTAAGAGGATTGGTATATGTGGAAGATTCAGAGAATACATGGTCTTCGACACCTGCAAGAACTCCTAATTCACCTTCTACTGATACACCTCTTGCATGAGCATATTTTACTACCTCTCTAGTTAATTCAACATTTTCATCAAATGGCAATGATGAACCGTCTATCATAACTGATGTATATCCACCATCTATGGCTGCCTTAACAGAATCAAAATCTCTACCATGATCTAGATGTAGTACGATAGGTATTGGTGAATTCTCTCCAAACTTACGAACTGCATCTCCAATATTCTTAGCACCGATCTTCTTATCTTCAAGAGTAGAATTTAAGAAATCCTTTCTACCTCCCATAAATCCATTGGCTAAATCAGCACCTTGAAGAATTGCCGCTGAGCGAA
>CAZAKD010000142.1:0-5017 GCA_964485435.1 uncultured Lachnospiraceae bacterium | reverse complement strand
CACTATTATTATGAATCGCATGTGTCTTATAATTCAATTCTTTTAGATTATAAGCAATACTTTCACTGGTAGTGTCTATTAATACACTCTTATATGGATATTCTCCTGGACCAAAAAAATTCATATTCATTCCAGTAATCACTTCAAATTCTGTATTACAAGTACCAGCTCCTACCACTGGAACACTTAGATATCCTGATGAATATTCTTCTTTTAACCTTCTAAAGGTTGGTATAGGATCCTGGGATAAAGTGATTCCTTTCAGTTGAGTAGGGTCAAAGAATGATTCTAATTGAACGAAGATAATATTGGGCGTTTTAACCTTGGTTCCTTCCTTTACTTTAAAAGGTGCTGTAGCATCCTTTTGTGGCTTGTTTTTTGCATTAAATACTGTGTTCTTATTATAATTAGGTGGGGCCTTTATACCTCTATCCACAAAAGTAACAGTAAAACAATAAGGTACACCGTACTCTTTATAAGCTAATGCAATGTTGCCAAAATACCTTGATACCATGCCTGCACCTAGTGCTGCCTTAGTCATAAAATAGAAAGCAATAACACTAAATAGAAACATCATCAAATTACGTTTAAACTTTAACTTTCCCTTGTATCTAGGTGCAAAGATAAATGCTAAAATAAATAAAGCAATTACACCGATTATTCCAGCAAATAGTAATACTTGTTGAAATACATTCAGATATTTATTCATGATTGAAAAAGCCGATTCAGCTAATAGAATATCTACTACAGTGAATGGAGTAACACGATATCCTAATACAATTCCATTGGTGATACCAATTCCTAACCAGTAGATACTAATTGCTATCATTCCAAATACTCTTCTTCGGATTAAAAAAATACAACAAAAAGACAATAAAATCAGGGTCATGTTATAAAAAAACACACCTGTTTGATTGGTCATATAATAAAAGGCATCTAAAAAAGAACCCCTACCACTAACTTCGATAATAAAGTTTATCGAAAACGATAGTAGAAAAATCAATAATAGCTGACTTATATTCAATTTATAATTATGATTATTTTTAGTAATGGCTTTCATATACTCACCTGATATCTTAATATTTTCATACGAAACTTTTCTTCACTCAATGATATAATATATCATTAATCGTTGCTTTCGTAAATACTTAAACTATTAAGATTTGATTACAATTTTTAGAAAGCTATGACTAATATCCTACAATATTTCTGAGCCATTTCTTCTTTTTATATCTTTTCAATCCTAGGATAAACTTGTAGATTTCTTCTATCATTACCATTGCATAAACCCAGTATATAGGTAAGTCCAATACTAATCCACCGATAAAAGCCAAGGGCACACCAATCAACCAGACGCCAGAAGTATCTAAGAACAATGCATACTTGGTGTCACCACCACTTCTTAGTATCCCTACAATATTAACGTAATTAAACATTTTAAAAGGCATATAAGCAATAAACATCAACAAGCAACGATTAATATTAGTAGCTACTTCATTACTCACCTCAAATAAGCCAATTGCAGGCCATCTTATAAGGTAGCAAATCATCATCATTAGAAGGGTAAAGAGAAATTGCACAACTATAAAATTCTTTGCATATCTTTCAGCACGTTTCAATTGATTTGAACCCATCTCATTACCTAGTATTACAGCTGTAGCAGCACTTATTCCTTGAAATATTACCGTAAGTACTTGCTCTACTGTCTGGGTAATGGTTATAGCAGCCACTGCCCCATCTCCCATTCTTCCATACGCTAAAGAATACATAGTTACTCCAAGACCCCACATGAATTCATTGGCGATAACTGGAGTTACAATGGATGCATATTTTTTTGAAAAATCCTTATTTAAACGAAACATATCCTTTATGGATGCCGCTGCTGGTCCTTTTTGTAGATATACGTATAATAACAATACTACACATTCCACCACTCTAGCCAAAACCGTCGCAATTGCTGCTCCTGTGACTCCTAATTCCGGTGCACCAAGCTTACCATATATTAGCATATAATTAAAAGTCACATTCACACCTATAGATAATATTGTGATTATGACCGGGGCCTTTACTTGATTGACACCTCTTAATAATGTTACATATACATTCGTTATTGCGGTTAATGGGTAACTTAAAGATACAACTGCTAGATAAGCGGCTCCTATCGCAATTGTTCCTGAATTAGGAGTGAATATCCTCATTACTTGTTTTGGTGCAATTAAACATGGGATTAAAAACAGAATGGAAGCTCCAATACCTAGCATTAAAGATATTCCTAAGACTCTGCGAATGTTTTTCACATCCCTTTTCCCCCAATATTGAGAGGTTAATATACTTGAACCACTTACAACTCCAAATAAGAGTAAAGTAAATACAAAGAAAACTTTATTTGCTAATCCAACTGCTGATATGGTTGTTTCTCCAAGCTGACCAATCATTAATGTATCCACCATATTTATGGTGGTATTTAATAATCCCTGTAATGCTACAGGGATTGAGATTGCAACCGCTTTGCGAAGAAAAGACTTATCATTTACTATGTTCTTTATGGTGTTAATTCCTATCATGTCATTCTCCTATCTGGGTATAAAACTATCAAATATAAAATAATCAAAATTCTCTCTTGCTTCATCAAGATCTTTTTGATTTGTTATCGTCCAAGCAAATGCATATGCTCTATAGAATTTTGTCACTATCTGAAAAGATAGATTGCTTTGATGAATATAATGATAAGCGATAAAGTCTGGCCTTGTAATTATATTCAGTAGCATGTATGTCAGTAGAAAAAAGTGAAATATATTACCTTCCTCTTTATCTTTAAAATAATCTGTAGATAATTGTCCACGAAGTATATGAGGAGCTTTCTTTTTAAACCACACAAGGGTAAATGGGTTAAAAGATTCAATACAATATGCTCCTTTATATTCCTTTAACAAGTCATAAGTTTTTACACAAGTATCATTCACTTCCCAATGTATCTTTAATTCAACAATTAAAGGGACTCTTCCATGTACTAATTCTAGAACTTCTTTAAGACGAGGGATTTTCTCTTTTGAAGAAAACAGTCTATACTTCATAAGTTCTTCATAGGTACACTCTTTTACCTTTTTGTCTACGCCACATACTCTTAGAAGATCATAGTCATGAAAAACAACTGGCACCTTATCCTTGGTAAGCTGAACATCTAATTCAATTCCATATCCTTGTTTCACTGCCAATATAAATGCTCTTAAAGAGTTTTCAGGGCAATTGGAATCATTATTATGTATTCCCCTATGGGCATAATATCTACCTTGAAATGGAGTAATATCTGGTTTAGAAAATATTCTTGGCATAATAAGTATTATATATACCAATGCAACTATAGATACACCTACTATTATATATAAGAATTCCATGTCATGCTCCTATCTTTTGTATATCATGTTGTTAGTTGCTCCATTGATAGATAAAATAGAGCAGAACATATAGAATAGGTTGATGTACTAGATATATGATCAGTGTATGTCTACCTATATAGGATAAAAGATTACCATGCTCTTCATATGCCCATTGAGGTAACTTTAACGTCTTTATCACTCTTCCTAGGAATGTGCCTCCAAACAACAGAAACATCCAAGGAATTAAAGGATAGTAATCTCCCGAGCTTAACCCGTCTACTGGAAATCCTAGAGGATATAATATCTTAATTTGAGATATACTTTCAGGAAGTCTAAAGGGAATAGATATAAAAGTCCCAAGATATCCTTCATAGATATGCCTTGTAAAAAAATATAGAAAAAATGAAACTATCATTCCCCATACTGGTGATATCTTAGCTAGTACCTTTTCAGATATGGAGTACAAAATAATTCCTGTGCCAAAGAAATGTAATATCCCAAAGAGCACCATATATCCAGGAGAAAAAATAGCTGTAGTTAGCGTAATTGCTAATCCAACTAGTAATATTCTAATCCCTCTTTTTAGATTGCTCCTAGAAAAACTACAGGAAACACCTGATATGATAATTAGGATTCCCACCATGATATCTCTCAAGAGATTCATCCATGTGGAATACATCCATGGAATATCTATAATCCCAAATAATTCTGAAATATCAAAAAGTAAGTGATATAAGACAACATAAATAATTACAAGTCTTACCTTTTTCTCCAATAGATAACTTCCCTTCTTTTTATTCCTTTGGAATAAGCTTATCTTTCTCTAAAATGTGATGAACTAACCAATCATTAAGAAAGGTTAATAATTCTAATATGTATTCATCTTGATTTTCATCTATTGCTTCAAAATCACTCTCTGATAGTTTTTCTATAAAAGCATTATGGTCCATCTTTTGAGAAAATAGTCTTTTATATTGAATTCTCTCCATATATGCTTCTTCATGAGAAAAATGATGCTCTGCATATGCCTTTAACTCTTCAAGAATTACAATAATGTTATCATATTTATCAGATACAAACGGATCTTGGTATAAATCCATAGCCTTTTGGACAATACGAAATAATTCAGCATGTTCTTCATCTACCATGGATATTCCTGTATAAAATTCTTCTTTCATTTCAAACATAATTTTTTCCTCCATATCTTTTGTAGTAGTTTTATTCTACAACAGTTGTATTTCTATGTAAAGATAAAAAAGGGCTATCCCCTAACAGTTTTGCCATTAGTAGGACAGCCCTTTATATATTTATATTATTCTGCTACAGATGTATACATAAAAAACTTAAATCCAAGTGGAGATACGTAGAATCCTTCTAACTTATCTGAGAGTAAGTATAAATCAGTATAATAATAGATTGGAATAACTGGCATTTCTTCACTTAAAATCTTTTCAGCTGCATGCATAGCAGTGTATCTTGCTTCTCTATCAGTTGTAGTCTTTACTTCTTTAATTAAAGCATCATATTCTGCGTTAGACCATTTTGCATCATTATTTCCACCACCTGTAACCCACATATCTAGGAAGGAGATTGGATCATTATAATCCGCTAACCAACCATGACGAGCAACTTGGTATTCA
>CAZAKD010000141.1:0-5028 GCA_964485435.1 uncultured Lachnospiraceae bacterium | reverse complement strand
AAAGCAGAATAATGGTATCACTAATTTTATTTGGAGCAGGGTACAGTATTGTAATTGATATAATATTATCTATAATTTTTATGCTAGATAACTCCTTACGGGTAGGATATGTAAATCATATACGTGAAGATGCTTCTAATAAACTGCAAATTTTAAGTATAGTTATTAGTATATGCATTGCTGCGCCAATAATTGAAGAATTATTATATCGTGCACTAATAATGAAAATTGCAAAGCGATTTTTATCCTTTAAATGGGCCAACATACTACAAGCTGTAATATTTGCTATTTCTCATTTTAATATTATTCAAATGGCATATGCCTTTATAATAGGATTAACTATGGGATATATATATAATAAACATGATACTGTGTACTCGACTATACCTATACATATGAGCTTTAACATAGTTGGATATTTTCTTCCATTGCTTTACAACAATTTAATATCAGCCAATATTGACAATATTGTTATTATAAGAATTATTCGAATATTGATATATTGTTTGGGGCTTATAATGTTCATAAAATCAGCCAAGAAAATAATGAAGCATAATTTTAACAAGCTAGTTCTGTAATTAAAAACAAAACATCTATTAGATTATCCTAGGAGGAGCAATATGAAGGTAAAGAAAGTTATCCTAATTCTTATTTTATTTATTATTAATTTTACAGTTTCTATTTTTTGTTTAATACAATTTGGAATCGGGCATGATGTTCTGGCAACAACAGATAAAATGACAGATAGCATATTAAAAAATGCTAGGAGATGGCACTTATGAAGTTTGTTGCTGATATTATTAAGTGTAATTGGAAGATTAAAAAACTTATATTTTTATTTATGATGATAGTGTCTATTAATGTGTTTTATAATATGGGAAAAAATATTGGTGAAATAATATATTATCTTACAATTAAATAGATACACTAAGCAGACTAGTCAAAGAACATATCAATTTCTTTTGCAGTGCAATTTGGTTTCGAACATGATGTTTTAGCAACAACGGATAAGATGTATAATTTATTAAAAAAGAAAAAAATTATATGACACTAATGTGACTTGTAAAATAAAATCATAAAAATAAACATATCAAAACTTTTTATTCTAAGAAAGGGGTTAACTATGAAAGGATATCTATGTACTCAAACATACAACAGTAACTACAATAAAGCAGTAGATATAGCTGCAACTATTGCAGTGGGAATACTAGGTGGAATGAGAGATCGTGATGCAGAAAAAATATGAAATCTATATCAATGAAGAGGCAGACGAACTAGAGTTAATAGGAATAGGCTATTCAGCATGGGGTCAGGTTGAAGAAGAAAAAGAACGTACAAAATATATACTATCAGAGAGCTCGTATCAAGTTGAGGATAATAAAATAAGAATAGAGGATCCCAAGCATATAAGAGAATTTGAGATTATAAAAACAATAGATAAAAAGTAAGTTTGTGATAAGAAATCGCCTATAAAGCTAGTAGCATCAATCATGATAGAGGTAATAAAATGAAAAAGAGGTTTAGAAAATCAACATTAATAGGTACTGCAATAATATTTCTTTTAATCATCCTAATAGCAATTTACTTTATTCATAAAGATCGTGAGAATAGGAAAAATGTGTTCCAGACGTATGATGAGGCAATAAATTGGGGAATGAAAGAGTTTGAGGACCAAGCAGTTGTGCTAAAGGATATTAAGATTAATGATACCTTTAAAAACACCAATCTAGTTTTCTATGCAATAGAAGATGCATCAAAAGTTTATATTTCGAAAATTACTTCAGATAAATATGGATTTGGATATGAAAGATTGACTCCAACCTATAGCTGGAACATTGACAATGGTGCAAATGTGTCCTTTGATGTACCCATAACAATTAATGGCCAAAGATATTATGTATTAATTGGAAAAGTTAAAGAATCTTACAGTGCATATTATAATGAAAATGAATTAAAATTAGATTCGAATAGAATATTTATAAAGATAAATACTGAAAATAAAAATAAAGTCATTTTTAAATAAAGACATTGAAAGAATAGCTAGGCTGGTGAAATAATTACCTGCCTCTCAGCTATTCTTAAATTTTATCAATTTAGCAAGCTAATTCAATAAATTAGTTGATATTTGACATGATAGATGATAAAATGTAGAACAAATCTATGGTTTGTCAACCATGAAAGGGGATTGTTATGAAAAAAATGAAACAAATAATTTTAATAACAGCGTTACTTACAGCAACACTTTCCTTTACCGCGTGTGGTCAAAAGGTTGATAAATCTAACGAAGGAAATGCGAATCAATTCCGAGTTGGAATGGAAGCAATGTACCCACCTTTTAACTGGTCTCAGGTTGGTGACGCAAATGGTGCAGTGCCTATATCAGGAGGGCAAGAATATGCTGGCGGCTATGATGTGGAGATCGCAAAAAGAATAGCAGAGGGCCTTGGAAAAGAACTTGTTATTGTAAAAACAGAATGGGATGGTCTATCACCTTCTGTTGAATCTGATAAAATAGATGCAATTATCGCTGGAATGTCTCCAACGGAGGAGCGTAAAGAAAAGATAGATTTTACAGATAATTATTATCGCTCAGACCTAGTTATGGTAGTGAAGAAGGGAAGTGCTTATGAAAATGCCACTTCACTTGAAGACTTTTCAGGAGCAAAGATTACAGCTCAACAAAGTACATTCCACTATACAGTTATAGATCAGATTCCAGGTGTAGTGAAAGACTCTGCAATGTCTGATTTTTCAGCAATGAGAGTTGCTCTAGATGCAGGTATGATTGATGGATATGTATCAGAACGTCCTGAAGGTATTAGTGTTACAACTGCAAATAAAGATTTCGCGATGGTAATATTTGAAGAAGGAAAAGGATTCCAAGCTTCAGATGATGATACAGCCATTGCTGTTGGAATTAAAAAAGGTAATACGGAACTAGCAACTAAGATTAATGAAATCTTAGCAGGAATCTCTGAAGAAGAACGTTTAGAGATTATGGATACAGCCATTGTAAACCAACCTGTAACTCAGTAAATAAAGGAGAATATATATGAGTGAATTTTGGGATTGGACCATAAGGATATTACAAGAATATTGGCCTATGCTATTAAGAGGTGCGTGGACAACCTTATATATATCTATGATTGGTACAGTGGCGGGATTCTTAATAGGGCTTTTAATGGGGATTGTTCGAACAATACCTATGCCTAATAAGAAAAACAGTCCTAAAGGAATTGTATTAACAGTATCGAAGTTTTTAATATCTGCATATGTTGAGATATTTCGTGGCACACCAATGATTGTACAGGCTATGGTAATCTACTATGGTTCCGCAATTGTATTTGGAATTCAGTTGTTTAATATAGCGGCAGCAATCTTTATCGTTGCAATTAATACAGGAGCATATATGTCTGAAATTGTTCGTGGTGGAATTGTATCCATTGACAAAGGACAATTTGAAGCAGCTCATGCCATTGGGATGAATCATGTTCAGACTATGACCCGGGTAGTATTACCACAAGTAATTCGTAATATACTACCTGCAACGGGGAATGAATTTGTAATTAATATAAAAGATACTTCCGTATTAAATGTGATATCTGTAACTGAATTATATTACCAAACTAAATCAATTGCAGGCAGTAATCTAAGGTTTTTTGAAGCTTTTTTAATTACTTGTGTAATCTATTTTATTATGACATTTACAGTAACACAGATACTAAGGTATGTGGAAAGAAAGATGGATGGTCCTTCTAATTACGTAGTTATTGGAGACGGAGGAGCTACTCTAGATAATGCAAGCAGGGGTAGTGGACACAATCAAGTGTCAAAGTTAAAAAAAGGAGGGCTAAAGTAATGATGGAAGTAATACGAGTAAATCATCTTAGCAAATCTTTTGGCGAGCACCATGTATTAAAGGACATTGATTTTTCGGTAAATAAAGGTGAAGTAGTATGTATTATTGGTTCTAGTGGATCAGGTAAATCCACCTTATTACGTTGTCTTAATCTATTAGAACAACCTAGTGGTGGAGAGATCTATTATAAGAATGAAAATATTCTAGAAGATAAACACAATATTCAAAAATATCGTACAAAGATGGGAATGGTTTTTCAACAATTTAATCTATTTAATAATCATAATGTGTTAAGCAACTGTGTGATTGGACAAACTACAGTGTTAAAGCGATCTCATGAAGAAGCTACAGATATAGCAAAAAAATTCTTAGATAACGTAGGTATGATTCAGTATGCCAATGCAAAACCAAATCAACTCTCTGGTGGACAAAAACAACGTGTTGCCATAGCAAGAGCTCTTTCCATGGAACCAGATGTAATGCTTTTTGATGAGCCTACTAGTGCATTGGATCCAGAGCTTGAAGCAGAAGTGTTAAATATTATAAAAAAACTTTCTATGGAAAATAGAACCATTGTAATTGTAACCCATAAAATGTCTTTTGCAAGAGAAGTAGGAAATCATATTGTATTTATTGATAATGGAGAGATTTTACAAGAAGGAAGCTATGCTCAATTAAATGATAGTGAAAATCCTAGAATAAAGCAATTTCTAAATATGCTAAATTAGGTGAGAGAGGGACATGATGATCGAATTAGGAATTAAACAGAAACTTGAAATAATAAATCAAACAGATTTTGGGGTATATTTAGGAATTTCTGGACAAGAAGATAAGGTACTATTACCAAGAAAACAGGTGCCGGAAGAGGCAAAGGTAGGAGATTATATAGAGGTGTTTGTTTATAGAGATTCTTCAGATAGGATCATATCTACTGTAAATGAACCTGAACTTACTCTAGGGGAAACAGCATCTCTAAAAGTAAAATCTATAAGTGACATTGGTGCTTTTCTAGACTGGGGATTAGAAAAGGATTTGTTTTTACCTTTTAAAGAGCAAACTACTTCTGTAGAAGTGGAAAAGTCATATGTAGTAGCTCTCTATATAGACAAAAGTAGTCGTTTGTGTGCAACCATGAAAGTTTATGACTACTTAAGAGATGATGCGCCATA
>CAZAKD010000140.1:0-5056 GCA_964485435.1 uncultured Lachnospiraceae bacterium | reverse complement strand
TATCAAAAATTAGATGGAATTTATTCAATGTGCAGTTTTTAGGGTATATAGATTAGCTCTTCATATTTATATGAAGAGTTTTTTTAATATAATTCTATGATTTCTACTCTTTTTCTGTAATTCTATGTCGTATTAGAGAAATATATTTGTTTTTTTCATATATATATTATATAATAAGATAATAGTATAAACGTGAAAGAGATCTTAAGATTAAAATATATTATACGGATGAAGAATATAAGGAGGGTTATCATGAAAGCAGGAATTTTACTTGAAAGTGGTACCAATGAATTAGAAATATTAGAGTTTAAAGTAGGGAACAATTCGTACGGGATTAATGTAGCAAAGATTAACGAGATACTTCCTTATCAGAAGCCAACTCCAGTTCCAAATGCACATGAAGCAATAGAAGGAATTTTTATGCCACGAGATACAATTATCTCAATTATAGATCTTGCAAAAAGTCTGAAGTTGCCAGATTCAGTTGATAAAAGTAATGATAAATATATTGTAACTAACTTTAATAAGCTGAATACAGGTTTTCATGTACATGAGGTAATTGGTATACATAGAGTAACATGGGAAGATATTATGAGGCCAGATTCAACCATTAGCTCTGAGGGAAGTGGTATTGCTACAGGAATTATCAAGTTGAATGGTAAATTAATTATAATCCTTGATTTTGAGAAGATAGTATCTGATATTAATCCAGAGACAAGTCTTAAGATATCAGACATCGATCAATTAGGTGATAGGAAGAGAAATGATAAACCTATTTTAATCGCAGAAGATTCTGCTCTTTTATGTAAACTAATCTTGGATTGCTTACATAAATCTGGGTATTCTAACGTTACAGTGACTAAGAATGGTCAAGAGGCATGGGAATTGCTGACTAAATATAAAGAATCTGCTAATCTCAGTGAGAAAGTATCTTGTATCATTACTGATATAGAGATGCCACAGATGGATGGACATAGGCTAACTCGTTTGGTGAAAACAGATGATATTTTAAAAGAGATACCACTTATTATATTTTCATCCTTAATTAATGATGATATGAGGAAAAAAGGTGAACTGCTAGGTGCAGATGCTCAATTATCTAAGCCTGAGATAGGTGAATTGGTTAAAAAAATAGATAGTTTAATATCGAAATAATCCTAAGATAGGGTTTTTCCAAGCATAACATTAAATTGTAAGGATGGGATGAATAACACATTCAAAACATCCTTATTTTTATAGGTTATTGTCTTGAGAATTAAATTATGTTAAAATTAGTATATAGAGGAGTGTTTTAAGGTGGGAATATGTAAGCAATGTGGTACTGACATCCTTGAAGGAGAAGAGTTATGTAGTAATTGCAGTAATGGAAACATCACCGATTCTTCGAATGAATCATATTTAGATAATTTGTTAGATTCAGTTATAAATACAAATAACAATACAGAAGATAATTCAAGTAATATTAGTAGAATACGGAGAAATAAGGTGCAACCTATGGATAAAACAAATAATAATACTGATAATAATGTGAATCAATTTGAAGAGGATCAAGACTTAGATCTTAATAATATCTTTGACTTCATGGATATGGTGGGAAGTTCTGATGAAGAGGAGTCTTTTGCTAATACAGAATCTGATATAGAAGAATCACATGAAGATGATACAGGGTATGAATTGAGTTTGAATGAAGAACCAGGTAATGAAGAGATCAATGATGAAGAAATTACTGATGAAGAGATTAACGATGAAGAAATCAATAACGACGAAGAAGTACTTGCTTTAGATGAATATAATGATAATGATGATTTTAATGAACTATTGAACTTTCTATCTAATGAAGAAGATGATGTTAGTAATAACAATGATTCATATTTAAATGATAATCCAAATGAAACAAGATCGTCAGATATTAATACATCAGATATACCTATTGAAGATATATTAAACACAGATTTTGCTGAAGAGAAAATACAAGAAGAACCTTCAACTGATGATGGGGTGCCAGCTAACCTGGAGTTTGGTAGCAATATTGGTGATGTGTTTGATCATGCTTTAGGCGGTGTAGATTCCTTAGAGGATCCTAATATCTTATCTGATATTGTCCCAGAAGAATTACAGTTAGGTGCAGTTGAAAAGAAACAAGAAAAAGAAAAAAAGAAAGCAATTTTTAAAGAACTTTTTAATAAAACAAAAGATGAAGAGCAGAAGGAACAAACAGCTTTAAAGAAGAATAAGAAACCTAAGAAATCAGTGAATAAGAAGAAGGCCAAGAAAGTGACTCAAACCACTGATAATGAAAAGGAAGTTAAAAATAAAAAGTCCTTCTTAAGTTTTCTAAAAAAAGATAAAAATAATAAAATGAATAATAACACTAAGAAAAAACTTTTAAAACCTAAGAAGGTAAAAAAAATCAAGACGGAAGAAGTTGAAATTGATACTGGTAAGATTAATAAAGTAGCTGTGATTATTACATTTACAATTTTCTTATCCTTTGCTGGCGCAGTTATTGTTGGTAAAGATATTGTCTCCTATTCCACATCCATAACCAGAGCAGGAACTGAATTTGAACGTCAAAGATATAATTATGCGTATAAGGAGATAAGAGGTATTGAAGTAAAACCAGAAGATATCGAATTATATGATAAGATAATGACAGTTATGTATGTAAATAAACAACTGAATTCATATCATAATTATTACGCCAACAAGGCATATCCAGAAGCATTAGATTCTTTATTAAAAGGTTTAAGAAGATATGAAAAGAATAAAGCATTGGCTATAAGCCTAGGAATTGAAGATGATATTAATTATATACGTATTCAGATTGTTGAAGAATTGAAGAATAATTACCAACTAACAGAAAAAGATTCGATGAAACTTGCAGAGATTAAAGACCAAAAAGAATATAGTATTAACATATATCAAGTGGTGAATGAAAGTAAACTAGGGAAAGAGAATAAGACAGAATGATAGCAATTATTGATTATGATGCAGGTAATCTTAAAAGTGTTGAAAAAGCATTTGATTACTTAGGTGAAAAGACAATTATTACAAGAAATAACAAGGAAATTCTTTCAGCAGATAAAGTTATTCTACCTGGAGTAGGTTCTTATGGTGTAGCTATAAAAAAGCTACAAAAATATAATTTAATTAATACAATAAAAGAAGTTACAACTAAAGGGACCCCTATGTTTGGGATTTGTCTAGGACTACAATTATTATTTGATACCAGTGAAGAAACACCTGGAGTTAGTGGATTATCTTTATTGGAAGGAGATATTCACAAGATTCCTACTGTTCCAGATTCATTAAAGATTCCTCATATGGGATGGAATTCATTACACTTTCCTAGAGAATCTAGATTATTTCATAATCTACCTGATAATTCTTACGTGTATTTTGTTCATTCTTATTACTTAAAAGCAAAACATGAAAAGGATGTTATAGCCACATCTTATTATGGAACCCAAATACATGCGGCGGTAGAAAAGGGAAATATATATGGTTGTCAATTCCACCCTGAAAAAAGTGGCGATATTGGACTAAATGTACTAAAAAACTTTGCAAAGCTATAAAGGAGAGACGCATATGTTTACGAAAAGAATCATTCCTTGTTTAGATGTTCATAATGGTAGGGTAGTAAAGGGAACCAATTTTGTGAATCTTAGAGATGCAGGAGATCCTGTTGCAGTTGGAGAGATGTATAATAAATCTGGAGCAGATGAACTTGTATTTCTTGATATTACCGCATCATCTGAGGCAAGAGCAATTAAGATAGATATGGTTAGAAGAGTAGCTGAAACAGTATTTATTCCTTTTACCGTCGGTGGAGGAATTCGCACAGTAGATGATTTTAAAGTGATTCTACGAGAAGGTGCAGATAAAGTAGCTGTTAATTCAGCAGCAATTGATACTCCTACATTAATAACTGATGCAGCTGATATATTTGGAAGTCAGTGCGTTGTTGTTGCAATAGACGCCAAAAAAAGAGCAGATGGAAGTGGATGGAACATATATAAAAATGGTGGAACAATTGATGTTGGCAAGGATGCAGTTGAATGGGCAATGGAAGTAAACAAATTGGGCGCTGGTGAAATACTTCTTACAAGTATGGATCGAGATGGCACAAAGAATGGATTTGATCTTGAACTAACGCGTATAATATCAGAGAATGTATCAATTCCTGTGATTGCTTCAGGTGGTGCAGGTAAAAAAGAACATTTTTATGATGCATTTGAACTTGGAAAGGCAGATGCAGTCTTAGCTGCTTCGTTATTCCATTTTAAAGAACTGGAGATTCAAGATCTTAAGACATATCTTTTTGAGAAAGGTATCAGTGTTCGACGTTAGTAGGTGACTTTAGTTGAAAGCAATTGTGAATGATTGGAAAGAGATAATAGGTGATGAATTTCATAAAGAATATTTTATGAAATTATCTGAATATTTAAAGGAGGAATATAAGAATTTTGATGTTTTTCCACCCTGTGATAGTATCTTTCATGCCTTTGAGGCTACACCTTATCATAAGGTACGTGCATTAATTATTGGTCAAGATCCTTACCATAATGAGCATCAGGCCCATGGAATGTGTTTCTCAATATATCCAGACCAGAAAAAGATACCACCATCTCTTGTTAATATCTATAAAGAGTTAAGGGATGATTTGGAATATGATATTCCTAAGCACGGAAATTTAGGTAAATGGGCAGAGCAAGGTGTATTGTTATTGAATACAGTTCTTACAGTGAGAGCTCATAAAGCTAACTCTCATCAAGGAAAAGGATGGGAACAGTTTACAGATAGAGTAATTCAGGAAGTGAATAAAATAAACAAACCCATTGTAATTATATTATGGGGTAAACCAGCACAGAAAAAAAAGAAAATGTTAGATAATCCTTTACATCTTATTTTGGAAGCACCACATCCTAGTCCTTTATCATCTTTCAGAGGTTTCTTTGGAAGCAAACCTTTTAGTAAGACAAATGCATACCTAGAATCTTTTGGTTTAGATGGGATTGACTGGGAGATAAAATAAAGAGAGCTCAATGCAATGATG
>CAZAKD010000139.1:3371-5128 GCA_964485435.1 uncultured Lachnospiraceae bacterium | reverse complement strand
CAGGCGCTTCTTCTAATAGCTACTTAAAAAACATAGAACTGAGTAAACTTGAACAATACATAGATTATGCCAACATAATGACATACGATATACATGGAACTTGGGATGCTTATAGTGACTTTAACGCACCTTTATATAAGAACAGTGATTCTTCGCCACAATACAAATGGAGTGTGGACCAAGGTATAAATGCTTGGTTGAAGGCAGGAATTTCGCCAGAAAAAATTGTTATGGGAGTGCCGTTTTATGGTTATATTTATAAAGAGGTAGGCAACACTAACAAGGGCTTATATAAGAAATATTCAGGAAGTTCTTCTATTAGCTATGAAAATGTTATAAAGAATTATTTAAATAAGTCAGGTTATAAACGTTACTTCCATTCTGAATCAAAAGTTCCATGGCTCTTTAATGGTTCAACCTTTATCAGCTATGAGGATAAACAATCTATAGGATTAAAAGCAAAGTATATTAAATCTAAGGGATTAGGTGGAGCAATGATCTGGGAATTAAGCCAGGACCCCCAAAAGGTGCTATTAGAAACTTTGTATAATGAGATGAAATAAAATGAATTCACTCCTAAGTTAGGTGTTTTAACTTAGGAGTGAATTTTTATATGGAAATCTTCATCTCAATTTCATATGGGCATGTTATAATATATTAAAAAATTGATATTTCGAAAGGAAACATGTCCATGAAAAATCAACAATATAGAGTATTATTTCTTGAAGATGAACCAATCATCAGGGAAGTTTTAAAAGAATATATGAATATATCTAATTATCATGTGACTGAAACAGAAAATGGTGATGATGCTATAGAATTATTAGATACAGATACTTTTGATATTGCGGTATTAGATATCATGGTACCTGGGGCAAGTGGTCTGGATGTATTAAGTCATATCAAAGATCACTATCCACATACTGCTACGATAATGCTTACTGCTTTAGAAGATGAAAAAACACAAGTAGATGCTTTTAATCGATACGCAGATGATTATGTAATTAAACCTGCTTCGCCAATTATTCTATTAAAAAGAATGGAAACAATTTTACGTAGAGCTAAGCAATATACTCCAAGACAAGAAGTATCACATGGACTTGTTCTTGAAGAAGAGGCATACCTAGCTCATTTTAACGGTAAATCTTTACCACTTACGTTGAGTGAATTCATGTTATTGCAGACTTTATATAAAGAACCAAATCGTGTCTTTAACAGAGAACAATTAATACTTCGAGTATACAATGAAGATTATATCGGAAATGATCGTATCATTGATGCACATATCAAAAATCTAAGAAAAAAATTGCCAGTATCTTGTATAAAAACGGTAATAGGTATTGGATATCAATTTGACAAAGAGGGGGAATTAGATGAAGCTCACTCATAAGAATTTTCTCTATACAGCAATTATTACCAGTATCCTTACTATATTAGTACTAGGTTACTTTGTTTTTATGCTCCCATCTCTCTATGTAGATTATATGTCAAAAGAAAATTATAATAACATAATGGAACAGCATAAAGGTTATCTAAAGTATCATTCATACGAACATATTAAAATTAAAAATCCAAGTGCTATGACATTAGACATTCCATTATTAGATGATTCATTTATCGTTACAAGTAAGGTCTTCCAAACAACAATTACACCAACAACTGATGAGATGGAAAGATTATTTTTAGATATAAAAGGCTATGGGAAATCTCAAATTGATTCCTTTCAGAATGTAAAAAGCTCCGGGAATAGTGATATA
>CAZAKD010000139.1:0-3361 GCA_964485435.1 uncultured Lachnospiraceae bacterium | reverse complement strand
TTTGAAGAAAAAGCTCTAGAATGGAAAGAGACCTTTATGAACCAAGTAGGTTTTTTAGAGGAGTTACCTTTTACATTAAATACCCAACATGATTCTTCTTTTCTTGAATATTATTGGGATGAATCAAGTAAGTTTCATTATATTTCTAAAGATACTTTTATTATAGAAGCTGGAGTAAAAGATGGTGAAAACCATTATACCAATTATATCGGACTTACCTTTAATAGTGATCGTCTTGTCATAAGTTATCTACCTGCGATGACTCCCCAAATGAATGAAATAAGACCAATTGTACTTCATTCATTACCTATGATTATTGCTGTAATAATATTATTTGCTTTAGTTGTTTCTTGTCTATACTCTAAAGGAATTGTTGAACCTATTACAGATCTAGCAAAACACACTGAAGCAGTAAAGCAAAGAGGATTTACTACGGATGTGCCACTTCTCGTAAAAGGTAAAGATGAGATTGCTATGCTCGTTCGGACATTAAATGAGCTATATAAAGAATTGGATAAAAACAATAAGTCCTTGGAGGGGAAAAATAACGAATTAAAGGAAAAAAACAAACGCCAGGAGGTGTTTTTGCGTTCATCTTCTCATCAATTAAAAACACCTATTGCAGCAGCCCTTTTATTAGTTGATGGGATGGTAAATCACATTGGTAAATATCAAGAAACAGAAACATATTTACCAGAAGTGAAAAAACAGCTTCTGTCCATGAGAAAAATTGTAGAAGACATCCTTTATCTAAGTCGTTGTGAGGAAAACATAACACTTGAAACAGTTGATCTTAATATACTTATTGCCAATCAACTATCAGATTATGAGATAGCCCTAACAGAAGGCAACTTCAATCTTAAAACAGAGTTTTACCAAGATTGTATGGTAAATTCCGATTCTAATCTCTTGACTAAAATCATCGCCAATCTTATATCAAATGCAATTGTTCATAGTAAAGAAGGGGCTACTATTACCATTTCAACTAGACCGAACCAATTTAAGGTTCACAATAGCGATGCTCATATCGATGAAAAACTAATAGATAATATATATGAGCCATTTGTAAGTGGAACTCATAGTGGAAAAGGTCATGGACTTGGATTATATATCGTTACTTATTATGCACAAATCTTAGGCGCTACAGTTAGCATATGTAATACAGAGAATGGCGTACTGGCAGAAGTATTGTTTGATACGTAAGTATATACAATCTACACACTGTCTTCATACGAGATTCATATTCATTTGCTAAGATTACTTTGTAAAGAAAAGGAGATGACAAAATGTTACTTACAATTAATAACTTAAATATTAAGTATGGCAATACGATTGCTCTTAGTATTACAGAACCTATCTCAATTAATAAGGGAGATCGCATTGGTATTATCGGATCAAATGGAGCGGGAAAAAGCACTTTAATAAAAAGTCTTTTAGGTATAGTGAACTATACCGGTTCTATTAACAGTAATATAAGTCCTGATGAAATGGCGGTACACATGCAATTTAATGAATATGCTGATAGCATGGCAGTAAAACACATTATGGAAGCAATTTTACAAACTAGGATTAAGAAAAATCTAAAACTTCAAGAACTGATTAGTTTTTTTGAATTTGAGAATTGCCTTAATAAAAAGTATAAGCTTTTATCTGGTGGACAAAAACAACGGTTAACTATTATCTTAGTAATGATGCAAGAGGCACCACTTACTTTCTATGACGAAGTTACTTCTGGTTTAGATTTTGAAACTAGACAAAAATTAGTTGAAAAGTTAGTCTCTTGGTATCAAGATAAAGAAGCTAGCTTATGCGTGGTATCTCATTACTATGAAGAATTGGAGCAACTAGCAAACAAATTATTGATTCTTGAGCAAGGTAATGTTATTGCTTTTGGAGACAAAGATGAACTATTTAGTAAATACTGTGGCAGAGCAATTATCATAATAGATAACAATGAAAAAAATCAATTATTAACAAATAAATATACAAAGATAGCAGCGCCGAATCATCTAATTGTTCTTGCTTGTGATAAACAAGAAGTGGAAACAGAAATCACTACATTATTAATTCAAAATAATGTTAATTACAAACGCAGCAACAATGATATAGAGATGATATTTATTAATGCCAAAGATCAAGCTAACTTAGGGGGTATTAGCAATGGATAAGAATAAGGTTTCTTTCAGAATGATACAGTATGAAAAGAAGATTCGGAAAATGTAATTGATAAAATAGCTATAGAACAAATATTAGAAAAATTAACAGATAAGGAAAGATACATAATTAAAAAGAGATATTTTAATGATAAGACGCAAAGTGAACTGGCAGAAGAGTTAGGTGTATCACAAGCACAGATATCAAGAATTGAAAAAAATGCTTTAGATAGAATGAAAAAAAGAGTAGAAAAAGGAATATAGGACTAGTATATCTAGTTCTTTTTTTTTTAGTTATAAATATATTGTAAAGAGGTGAGTTTTATGAATGAAAATAAAATTATATACCTTAGTCCTTCAGCTCAAGAATACAATATTGGGGTTGGCGACTATGGTAGTGAAGAATATAGGATGAATACAATAGCAGATTTGGTAGAAAATAAACTTAAAAACCAAGGGTATATGGTTTATAGGAATAATCCAAATAATACATTAAGAGAAATTGTAGAAGAAAGTAATAGAATATCTCCAAACATACATGTGGCTTTACATAGTAATGCTAGTGGGGGAAATATAGAGGGGAGAGGACCAGAAATATATGCTAATAGAGAAGGAACACCAGGAGCTAGACTGGCTCAGGATATATATGATCAAATTATAAAAATATATCCTGAACCAAATAAGGGTAGAGGTGTAATTTTTACTAATTCTCTTTATGAAATAATAAATACACTTGCACCAGCAGTTTTACTTGAAATTGCATTTCATGATAATGAAGAAGATGCAAATTGGATTATTCAAAATGAAAATAAAATAGCACAAGCAATAGTTGATGGAATAAATAATTATTTTAATAATAGATAAAATAAAGAGGGTGATTTTTTGGCGAGGGGAATAGATTTTAAACAAAAGGAAGTAATCAGTTTAAGTGATGGGAAGATATTAGGATTTGTGGTTGATGTTCAAGCAGATTTTACAACAGGGGAAATTAATGCTATTATTGTTGCAAAAACAGGTAAATTATTCAGTGGAATGGTAGGAAAAAATAATGTTACCATTCCATGGAATAAGATTCAAAAGATAGGAGAAGATGTAATTTTAGTTGATTTATGATATATATAGCAAAAAAATATAATTTTTTATGAAAAAAGTGTTGACAAAAACAAATAAAAATGGTAAGATAATGAAGTCGCAAAAATAATGTTAAA
>CAZAKD010000138.1:0-5136 GCA_964485435.1 uncultured Lachnospiraceae bacterium | reverse complement strand
TCTTTAAAAATACTAACATAAATCATATCTGTAAAATGTGCATATTTATATCTATCTTCTTCAACATATAACTTTAAAGCATCTGTAAATTGTCTTCTATAATTATCTTCTTGTAGTGAAGAATATAGAAAATCCTTGTCCCTCTGATTTATATATTTTGTTCCACCACCAGTTTTTCTATTAATTAAATCTATGACAATATCAAGCATTAATTGACGCAATGCTCGTGCCTTGTCACTTTCCGACATAAGCATTGCTAAATTTAAAAATGCACGAAAATCAAATACACCAAGAACCGTCGTTTTGGTAGGGACATTTATGTCCTTACCAAAATTTTTTGCACTTTCAATAAAATCTTTCAGTCGCTTTCCTTTTAAAACCTCGTATCCATTTTGTGTCAATTCTTCATTGTTTTGTTCTACATATCTGCTTATAGTTCTTATATCAACTTCAAAAAGTTTTGATGTCATTTCGCGAGTAACATATACTTTATCGCACCATAAAACACCTTCAATTCCAGCTTTTGTTTGTATTTCTTCAATAGCAATTTCATTATTTAAAATATTTTGTCTATCCAATCTGGATGAAGTCAAATCTTTTGCCACAATCGTTCACCTTCCTCCTATATTTTCATCATAAAAATCCTTTATTCTTCCATCTCAGTATCTTCTGAAAAGGCACATATTTCTCCAAATATGCTACATATAGGTTCCCAATTTCAATGTGCTCTGGTATTAATGACAGATCACTTTTCCCATATAATTTAACAATGGTTTCATTTGTAGTTTCTTTACTAGTCAAGCAACTAATCTGTGGATATTGAATAATTTCATTATCCTCATCTTCATTACCACGCTTAATATCCATATCAGTAATTATCAATACCGGTATACCCAGTGCCATAATTAGTCTTTTATACAAAAATCCATGGGCTCCATTTATATTAAATACTGAAATATACTGTTTATTTAATTCTTTTCTTTTTTCAATGTAGAATGGAAGTATCGAATCCTCTGCAAACCCTTCGACAAAATAGCTGCATCTGCGTGATCGTGTAGACCTCTTAGAAGGTCTTCTACATAAAGCTGGGATAGATATTCCACCATAACAATAAGGCACCACTCAATATTCAGTCAGTTTTCATACATAATTAACAGCATCTAAACTGATAACTATCCAAAAAAATAGCTGGCTCAGTTTCCGTGAGGGTGGCTCTAAATGACCGTGCAAGTGGTGCTTGTCGGGCAGAATATACAGCCTAGCACTCATCCCTATTATTTTATTCTTTCAGACTCATTAATCGCATAGCTATCTGTCATTCCAGCAATATAATCAACAATATTTCTTACTAATATTTTCTTTTTTTCAAATATTTCAAAATCTTCATCTATAGTTAGATCCTCAACCTTCTTTGTTGTTAACTTGTCAATTTCATGTTTTATTATATCATATTTTCCCACAATATCCTATCTTTTCGTATATTAAAAAATATCTTCTAAAGAGTGCCTGCACCCCATCTCCGTGCCAGTTATCGTTCTTTCAACTTGTATTATTTCCCACTTGGTTTATAATATAAATATATATTAAATACACATACAAAGGGGAATGCACCACTTTTTCCTCGAAAATAATTACTACATTATCAAGAAGCATATTCATCAGCTTCAGAATCATCTGATACCATCAAGTGATCAGTGGAAAGCCACTTGCTCTTAGTAAAGCTGCAGTTAAATCAGCATATCCTTGGCATACACTTCTTCGGCTTTCTAATGTTTCTAAAGCACTTATGCTATCGAGATCGTTATATCCGTATAAAGCTGAAAACTTTATTGTGCTCTTCTCCTATTCTACTTAATAAAGCATACTTGTTTTATGAAGCTGTACATTTCACGATTGAATTTTCTTAAATTGTGTTATTATTTATTTCATATTTGGTACAATATTAATAATCATTGACGTGTTTTGTTATTTATAGTATCATATAATTAGAAATTGGCATACTATAGTATTGAAAGGAGACCCAAACTATGAAAACTTTATCAACTAAAAAATTAGCTGAAACAGTTAAAAACTTAAGAGAATCAAAAGGGTTAACCAAGGAAGAACTCGGTAATTTAACCGGTATAAACAGAATTATGATAGGCCGCATTGAAAAAGAAGACTTCACTCCATCTATTGTACAGTTTGAAGCTTTATCAAATATTTTAGGTTTTGATATTACAGAAATGTTTGTGGAGAAGAAAAGAACAACCTCTTTTGTTGCTCTTCGAAGCGAAGCCTTAAGCGATAGTGAAAAAGAAGGCGTAGAGAAATTATTCACTATGATGTTGTCCCTTAGACAGCAAATTAAATTAAGGAGCTCATTTGAAAATGAATCCAGTCAAGCTTAATGAAGTACAAATAGACGAGATCCGCAAACTTGCCGGAGAAAAACGCCTTTCTTTAGGTTTTGTAGGTGAAACGCCTATCGCCAACGATATCTTTACAATCCTTGACAGACTAGACATCATATTGCTGGAATATCCCATCGAACCCGAAGGTGATAAACCAGCTTTTTCTGCTGCGATTATGTATTCTGAAGAAGGCGATAATAAACTAACCTTTATCGGACTTAACACTGCAGATTATTATGATAAACAGATCTTTGCAATTGCTCATGAACTTTATCACTATTTCATAAAATCTGGCTCACATCTGAGCAGACTAGAAGGTGAAGAAAATAGCCTTATTGAGGTAAAAGCTAATCGATTTGCAGCAGAGTTTTTGTTGCCCGAAACAGTACTGGAAAGTATTGTGCTTGATGAATTTAAAACATCTTCCCTTGAAAAGACCCAACATAAATCACTGCTAAGATTTATCGCCAGACTCCACTATACATGGTGGCTCCCATACCGTTCTCTTGTCAAAAGACTGCACGAGATAGGTACAATTTCATCAAAGCAGTATACAGAGTTATACTCTATTAATGAACGAGATCTTCAAGGTGAATACGGTAAAGCAGGTCTGGCCACTAATAAAGAAGTATTTCTTAAACTAAATCAGCCAACTAAAAATATTGGTACTTCCCCTAAAGAAATCGAGACCATCATTAGAAACTTTGAAGACAATCTCATAGGTGAAGATAAATTTGCTGAAACTCTAAGCCTTTTTAATAAAACTCCTGATGAATTTGGCTATGAGATAAAGGTGTCTCAAGAAGATTTAGATGAGCTTGATGCTTTCTTCAGCGAGGAGGATGATGATGAAGATTAATCTTACCCATCCTAACCCAGCATTCATAAGTATTATTGAGGCTCCAAAACAGATCATCACTTTAGATGCAAATTTCCTTATTGCTCCTGACAGAAGTTCAATTACTAGAATCGGTATTAGATTTGAGCAATTTAGAGAGATCTGGTTAGATCCCATTTTCAATGTCTTTCCAAACCTAGCTATTCACGAAGCCGTATATGATGAACTGATTGGGATATCCTGCCAAGATTATATTGATGAGAAAAGGGATAAAAAGCCACCTGAAATCATCATTCATAAGGATGGATCACTCACAGGAGTTGAAAAAATATTAAGGGATTCCATCGAATCAAGAATTGCTTCTCACACAAAATATGAACCATTACTTGATAATAAAGACGATCGCGGAGAAGTAAAATCTTTATCTTATATTGCTGTTAAAGGCCTACTATACTTCGCCGCTAATGACAATAACGCCATTCAACTCATTGAAAAATCAGAGGAGTGGTCAACTGGCCTAGATAATGTACAAGCTATCAAGATGTATGAGTTGATTTACTATCTACATAGAAATGACCTAGCCGATAAAACAGCTATGAAAATGCTTTACAAGTATCAGTACTATCTAACTAATTGTGAAAAAAGTACCAACCCTAGCTGGGGAGACTTTACCTCCAGCATGGACAGGTTATACGAATCCTATTTCAAATAAAAACAATGTTTTTGCATCTTTCCTCTAGGGTATTCTCATTCATAATACATCTTCTTCCACCATATTCCCTAATTCCAATATATAGGTACCTGGCACCACTCTGCTTGGTGAGTTGCATTATCATTTTCTTTCTCTTGTTTTCCATAAAGCCATTGGATGATTTTTGATACGATCTAAAATCTCCTTATCCCCGAATAACAGGTCAGGAATGTATTCACCACTTTCAAACTTGCCCAGAAATTCCTTCTCTTCCTTTGTTAATAGCATCAAATCAGAAACATACTCTTTGGCAAGCTTCTTTGCTGCCTCCAACTCAAAATCATCTTTTCTCCTAATTACAGGTAGCAGATCTCTTTTTATCTTCTGATTTGTAATCAAGTCAATAGCTGTGGTATCAAAGGTCTTGTTTATACTGTTTTTATCCCTGGCTGATATAGCTGCATAGAATATAACGCACTTTCTTAGCATCTCCTCTTCTGATTCATCAAAGAGTCCAAAGTGGATCATATTTCTTGCATCATATAAATCCCTTGCTGCTGCTCTACTAAGTAGCGCATTAATCTTGCTACCATAAATCTCTAGTGGAGCTAGGGACTTCACTTTATACTCACTTGAGAAATGTTCTGTAATGATAGATCTTTCTTCTGCTTCAAGTACATGAGATCGAAGTGAATAATTAATTTCAATCTTGATGTTATCTTTATTTCCACTGGCTCCCATGTAGTCATATACCCATGAATCCAGACTATGGGGATTCTTCGTCTTGGGATTTTTTGAATAACCCTGAGAGACCATATATCGATCAATAGTACTATTAATGACTTCCCTGTTTTCAAGCATTTCTTCTCTACTGTTGGTGATTAGATAATCCAAATCAATATCTACAGAAAGACGAGGCAAGTTGAAAATCGTGAGATTAATTGCTGTCCCACCTTTTAATGCAAGACTATCTTTAAGAATTGGATTTGTATTAAGATACTCTAAAATATCTGCTAACCTCGTTACTTTTTCTAAGGTATCCCTGACAAAACCCAACTCTTCAGCTTTCTTCCCTAAATAGATAACATCGTAATTATACAAGTAAATCACCTCCCTGACCTACTATATCAAATAAATCTTTTGGTACCATTAGTTCCCAATCGCTATTATAATAGCTATTCTCTTTTGCTTCGCTTACAAGGTACCGTCTACTT
>CAZAKD010000137.1:0-5136 GCA_964485435.1 uncultured Lachnospiraceae bacterium | reverse complement strand
TTGATAATATTATTTGGGGTCGAAGCCCCTGCGGTAATACCTACGCTACGAAAAGATTTAAAAAGCTCTAAATCTAGGTCACTTAGTGTCTGTATATAGTAAGTATTTTCACATTCATTCTTGCAAATCTCATATAGCTTCTGTGTGTTCGAACTATGTTGTCCACCGATGACAATCATTGCATCTGATTCCTTAGCAAGCTCCCTTGCCTCTGTCTGTCTTTCCTCAGTAGCATTACATATCGTATTTATAACAAGTATATCATAACCCTTTTTAGATATAATTTCAACTAAATCTTTAAATTTCGTGTAATTAAATGTCGTCTGGGATACAATACATAGCTTAGAACCTTCTTTTGTGGTGAATTTTTCAGCCTCTTCTACAGTCTCAATCACTGTAGCAATATTATTACACCAACCTTTAATTCCTTCTACTTCAGGATGTTTCTCATTTCCAATTATAACGATTTCACGTCCTTCGTCCATTCTTCTCTTCACAATTTTGTGAATCTTGAGAACATACGGACAAGTAGCATCAACCAATTTTAATCCTTTTGATTTCATTGCCTGATATACTTCTTCAGTTACTCCATGAGATCTAATTATTATAGTTCCCTCAGTAATGGTGTTTAATTCTTCTAGATCGTGAATGACTTGAACTCCTTTACTTTCTAGATCTTTAACAACTTCTTCATTATGAATAATAGGACCAAAAGTATAAACCTTATTATTCGTATCTTTAATCTCTTCGTACACTGTATCTACTGCTCTTTTAACACCAAAGCAAAAACCTGCACTTTGAGCTAACTTAACACCCATTCTATCATTCCTTCCGTGTTTTGTAAAACAAATCAATAATTTTATCACTTACTTCTTGAATTGACATGTTGGAGGAATCAATTAAAATAGCATCTTCAGCTTGTGTTAGTGGAGCATATTCACGACTCATATCCTGATGATCTCTATTGATAATATCCTTTTCTATCTCATCTATATCACAAGTAATTCCTTTATCCATATTTTCTTGCCATCTTCTTCTTGCTCTTTCTTTTGAGCTGGCAGTAAGAAAAACTTTAAGATTAGCATTAGGTAATACATAAGTACCTATATCTCTTCCATCCATTACAACATTGCTAGTCTTAGCAAGTTCTTGTTGCAATTCGACAAGTTTAAGACGAACTTCTTTAATCGTAGCACAAGAAGAAGCCATCTTGCTTACCTCTTCCGTACGAATTAATCCATTGACATTCCTACCATTTAATAAAACTTGTTGTTCTCCGTCTTTATATTCAATTGTAATTCCTACGTCCTTACATATTTTAATAACCTGATCTATATCGCTTACTTGAATCTGATTCTCCAAAAGGTATAGACCCAATGCACGATACATTGCACCTGTATCAACATATATATATTCTAATTGTTTTGCAATTCCCTTAGCTATGGTGCTTTTCCCCGCACCAGCTGGGCCATCTATAGCAATACTATAACTCATATGAATTCTCCTTATCCTAATCACTCATTGATATTCCAGCACTATGTCCTGTAGACCATGCAATCTGAAGATTAAAACCACCTGTTAATGCGTCAAGGTCTAATACTTCTCCTACATAGTGGACACCAGATGCAAATTTTGATTCCATAGTAGTTGGATTAATCTCTTTCACACTTATTCCACCCTTTGTAATCACTGCCTCATTATATTCTCTGAGACTACTTATATGAAGAGTAAAATTCTTAATAAGACTTACTAAGCCTTTTCTCTCTTCTTTAGATATCTCATTTACTTTTTTCTCTGGATCTATTCCACTTAGATGTATCATAACAGGAATTAGTTTCTTCGGCAACAAATGTTCTAAAGAATTCTTAAACTGTTTGTTAATCATTTCTTGAAAATCTCGAATTACTCTTTGATCTAGTTGCTCTAAAGTAAGGGCTGGCTTCATATCAATATTTAATAAAACATCCTTATTCTTCATGTATGGAATAATATGGCTACTACCACTTAGTATCACAGGACCGCTTACACCAAAGTGAGTAAATAGTAATTCACCAAAATCAGAAAATACCTCTTTTCCTTTAGACGTAATAGTTATTCCAATGTTGCGAAGAGATAAACCTTGCAATTCTTTTATAAAACTTTCCTTTATATTGAAAGGTACTAAAGACGGATGTAAATCTGTGACTGTATGTCCCATCTTCTTAGCAAATTCATATCCATCACCTGTTGAACCTGTCACTTTATAGGAAAGTCCACCTGTAGCAATGATGATACGATCACTTTTTACCATATCCTTCTGATTATTCATATATATTCCAACAAACTTATGGTTCTTAACCACAACCTCTGTTACTTCACTGGTATATTGTACTTCAACCTTTAATCTCTTCAATTCACGAGATAGTGCCGTTATAACGTCGGAAGACTTGTCCGATACAGGGAATACACGATTACCTCTTTCTGTCTTTAAAGGTAGTCCAATTTCTTCAAAGAAACTCATTAAATCCTGATTCGTATAAGAATAAAATGAGCTATATAAAAACTTATTATTTGTAACTACATTATTAAATAAGTCTTCAATATCACAAGCATTGGTTACATTACAACGCCCTTTACCTGTAATATATAACTTCTTTCCTAATTTTTCATTCTTCTCATAAAGGGTTACATCATGTCCATCTCTTGCAGCATATATTGCCGCTATCATACCTGATGGTCCACCACCAACTACTATTACTTTACTCATTATCTTCTTTCCCTTCGTTCTTTTCTAAAGTGAAATCATCATCGCCTCGATACACTTTATATTCACTCCATATTTCCTCAAGGGAAGCAAAGGTGTCTATAACTTGTTCTTGTCTTCTAAGAAATACAGCAACAATTAAAGCATTAATAACACTTAAAGGTGCAACTAAAGAATCTACCACAGAAGCCATATCACTACGTGCGATTAAGTTACACTCAGAGTTATTCGTAAGGGGGGAATCATAGCTATCAGTTATTGTTATAATATGAGAACCTCTGGTATTGGCAAACTCTATTGCCTTTACTGTACTTCTTGAATACCTTGGAAAACTAATTCCTATTATCACATCATCCTTACTTAATCTATGTAATTGTTCAAATAAATCACTTGCACTATTTGAGTTTATTAGTCTTACATTATCAAAAATAAGATTAAAATAATAGCTCAAAAAAGATGCCAAAGGTGCACTACTCCTTACACCTATAATATAGATAGTTTTGGCTTCAAGAAGTGTATCCACAGCTACACCAAAAGCTTCTTCATCTATCTCTTCTGATGTTATTTTAATCTTCTCAGCATCTGATTGAAGAACTGATTTTAATAAATTATTACGATTCATACGATCAAAAGTAACTTCCATTCGTTGAACTGAATTTAATTTATTCTTTACCATTTCTTCTAAGGCACGTTGAAGTTTAGGGTACCCATCGTACCCCAATAATGTTGCAAATCGTACTACAGTAGATTCACTCACACCTACTGTTTTTCCCAATTTTGCTGCAGTCAAAAAAACTGCTTTTTCATAATTATTTAAAATATAGTTAGCAAGGAGCTTCTGCCCCTTGCTAAAATGCGAATAATTATTATTGATTTTGGTAAGCAAATCTATCTGCTTGTTCATTGGTTATCCTCATTAATATTTATAGAATACTTTATTTCCATTTATATATTTCATCAATTCCTAGCTCTATATGTCCACTCTGGTATGCCTTGCCTTCTACTCTAAATATTACATTCTTACAGGTTGGGACGTTATCTAATAAACTCATAGATATACTATCTAATATCGTACTCTCTACACCAGATCCAACATTATATAAAGGAGCTTTATCAGCTTGGAAACTTACAATAACATTATCGCCTTCCTCAAGCACACTGTCAATACCTATATCAATAGAATCTTCTGCAAATACTTCAACTACTTGATTCACTATATATTCAGATGTAATTACAGTTTCTTCTGGGATAAGTACGCCAACTTGTTCGCTTTCTAATGTCTCACCTTGAATACCATAGATTAATAATTCGCTGTTAGAAGGAACTTCATCATTCGTTTTCTCTTCATCATCACCTGTTTTTACTTCATCGTCTATAATATCTTCGTCTATATTTGTTTCAACTCCACCATTTTGTGGCGGATTATCCTTTGGATCATTTTTTTTACATCCACCTAACAATAATGTACTAGATATTAACATGATAAGCAAAACACGGATTCCAGTTTTTATAGTTAAATTTTTTTTCATAATATCTCTCTCCTTTTCATCTTAATTAATCTACATTATTACATTAAGACAAAGTTGCGTCATTTTTATGTCAAATGAGAGAAAGATTCACATTATTATTAATTATATACCTTTAAGTGTATTGCAATATACATCTACGTAATAAATCAAGGGCATTATTTACAGTGTATTCTCGAATCTTTTGTCGATTTCCATGAAAGCGATATTCTTTCACAACAACTTTGCCTAGAATAGAGCACGCTATATAGACTAAACCTACGGGTTTTTCTTTTGTTCCACCATCAGGTCCTGCAAGGCCTGTAATGGATAGACTCACATCAGTTTTACATTTCTTTGCTGCTCCAGATGCCATTTCTTCTGCTGTCTGTACACTTACGGCACCATACTTAGATATTGTATCCTCTAACACTCCTAATTCTTTGACTTTTGCGTCATTAGAATAGGTGATATAACCCATCTTAATTACTTTAGAAGCACCAGCGACATCTATTAACCTTCCAGTAAATAGTCCTCCTGTACAAGATTCTGCAGTTGCAATGCTAAGGTTCTTATCTATAAGAAGACCAACCACACACTGTTCTAGCGTTACTTCCTCTTCTGTTGTATATATATTATCCCCAAAACGAGTTAATAATTCATCTACCACAGGTTGTACTAATTTTTCTCCTTCTGTAAGGGAATCAGCCTTAGCAGTTACTCTAAAATGTACCTCTCCTGGTTTGGCATAGGGTGCAATGGTGCTTGTGCTTCCCAAAATACTGAGAATCGGATCCATAAACAAAAAAGTGGCAACCATCATCAACAATCCCATAAAAAAAGATAGAAAAAATCCCGTTGAAGTGTACTTCGTCGCCTCGCGGATAT
>CAZAKD010000136.1:0-5177 GCA_964485435.1 uncultured Lachnospiraceae bacterium | reverse complement strand
TATGATATCTCAATTTTTAGTTATTAGCACTCTTTTGAGTTGAGTGCTAACTGATAAATAATATAATAATTAATTTGCATTTAATATGCAAATCTTGAAACACTTGATTTTTAGCAAATACTTAATGATTTTACTATATAGCTCTCTGATTCTCTCGTTTTCTCTCTTTTTCTTAATCATTAGTATT
This sequence comes from uncultured Lachnospiraceae bacterium, assembly GCA_964485435.1. Taxonomy (GTDB): domain Bacteria; phylum Bacillota; class Clostridia; order Lachnospirales; family Lachnospiraceae; genus CAZAKD01. The sequence continues at coordinate 4,990 of CAZAKD010000136.1, read as the reverse complement.
CATTGTTTTTCATTTTCTTGTCCCGGGCATAGTAAAAAAGATACTGTTGAGCGTATCCTCCATATTCTCCATATTGCTTTACAGCGAAATCTTGAATAATTTCTTTCTTTGTTTCCTTATGAAAATAAAGATTCTCCATAATTCTCTTAATCCATACATCTACAGGAAACGCTTCTCTTCTACTTAATCCAAAGAGTAATATACAGTTGGCTATTTTTTCACCTACACCTTTAATCAACATTAGATTAGCAAAAGCATCTTCTGTAGTCATATTATCTAGGCTTTCCTTTGTTACAATACCCTCTTTTACTTTTTTGCACGCATCTACAAGGTAGGGAGCACGAAATCCCACCTTACAGTCTCTAAATTCGTCTTCTGTAACCTTTACTAGTCTATCTACTGTTGGGAAGCTATAATAACTTTTTCCTTCTACCTCATCTAGATACTCACCATATCTTATGGATAAGGTCTCTACGATATGCTTGATATGTGGGATTTGCTTGTTCTGAGATATTATAAATGAGATTAGTGTTTCAAAGAAATCTTGATTTAAAATATGTACTCCGTATTTTGTATCAATTGCTTCTTTTAGTACCTCATCTTTTTCTAAAAGTCTTTTCTTTATAACATTATAATCCCTATCCATATCAAAATAGTGTTTCCATATATTCTCATATTCTGATAATTCGGTATGATAGAAGGTTACTTTATCCTCTTCTTGACTTACTCGAAGAATTCTTCCCTTTGCAACAAGAATATATTCATCTTCTTTTAATCGGTGGTAGCTGAAACACTGCCCACACTCTAATGTCTGACCGATATGAAAGTCTTTTACTCCTTCTAGGATAATATTACCGTTTTCCTCTATTATATTCATAAAAACTTCTCCTATCACTCTGTTGAAATAACCTTGTTGATACACTTTACTATTAACCTATGATATAATTGTCAGTACCACACGAAAGAAAGGAAACTCTATATGAAGGAACAACTATATACAATTCCAGTTAATGATGCCTTTGATAAAAATTGTGAATGCTCCCTTTGTGCAATAAAATATACGCTGGAAGAAGACGCCATCTCTTACACCATGGGTTCTAGCTATATGGAAGATGATGTTCGTGCCCAAACAGATCAATTAGGTTTTTGCAGTTCTCACCTGAAACTAATGTATGAAAACCAAAATCGTTTAGGTTTTGCTCACATCTTGAATACCCATGTAAAGAAAATAAATCAAGAAATTGAAAAACACATGGATCATAGCTATACAAAGCCATCATTTTTTCATAAGAAAGCAGCTCCACCTTCTCCAATATTAAACTATATCCATCAGCTAAACTCTACATGTTTTGTATGTAGTAAAATAGATCATACTTTTAAGCAGTATATATCAACTATATTCTACTTATATCAAACTGATTCAAACTTCGTTCAGAAATTTAACGAATCAAAAGGGTTCTGTGTTGAACATTATGGTCTTCTACTGGAAAAAGCGCCTCAATATCTGAAAGGGAAAAATCTTGATCAATTTATCAAAGATATACATTCCCTTTATCTTAAAAACATGAAAAGAATGGAAGAAGAATTGGAATGGTTCATTGATAAATTTGATTATCGTAATAGTGATGCCCCTTGGAAGAATTCGAAAGATGCACTTATTCGAGGTGCACTAAAAGTAGATTCTATTCAGGTATAAGCAATTATATCTCTAGCTTAAAAAAGATATATGACAAGACACTCCTCCATATATCTTTTTTTATTATATTAACTTGTATATACTTGCTGATTCATAGCAAGATGACGATAATCTCTATAATCAACAAGCTTTCCTTGATAGATCTTCTTCAATTTGGGACACATTCTAATATCAAATGGTCTTACCAAACCGCAACTCTTGTTAAACAAATGAATTCCACTCTTCTCAAGCAGATATGCAACAAATTGAGAGCAAAAATAGCGATTCTCAGAATTAACTGGTTTATGTATAATTACTCCTACAATTCCAAGGAAATTATAAGAATATTTCTCGCGATTTTTCTTAAATATCTCAACTTCAGACTTTAATTTATCATATTGTTCCTGACTTATTTTCAGGCTATATACACTACATGTTGTCTCTATACAAGCACCAAATACACCATCAGTAATATCCTCTTCTACGAATCCTGTAACAAAAGGATTGTTAGGCCTTAGTCTAGCAAAGCTATACATCTCTTCTAGATCCTCATCAAATGCAATAGATGCATGTGCATAAGGTTCTCTAGTATAAAGTTTTATTAGTCTTGCAAAATATGTTCTTGTTTGTGATAACATAATGTATATTTCACGTTCATCTTCTTGAACTTTTCCCTTATGGCTGGATTTTTTCTTAAAGTAATTGGTTTTCATACTATTATAAGCCATCTACATCCACTCCTAGACTCCCTTTATATCTATATTATGCCTCTTCTTTTATGAGGTCCTTAATTTCTCTTGCCTTTGCTTTAATTCTTTCATTCGCATCTTTGGATATTAATACCCTTGAGATCCAGCGACTAGATTCATCATATTTTCCACATCTTCTAGCCAGATCAGCCACTAAGTAAGTGGTAGTAATCTCATCCATTCCGCACATAGGAAAGAGCTCTTTTTCAAATGCACTCATAAAACCTTCATATGCATTCTTAATAAACTCATATTCTTCCTTTGCAAGTTCCTTTTTCACTTTATCGTAATCTGTTGTATCTGCTGGAAGATTTTCACCTTTACCACGAAGTAGCCAAGCAAGTTTTAGGCATGTATATGCCCTTTCACTTATCTTTCCTTTTTTAACAATAGTGTTCACTAAGGCAAGTTTATGTCTTGCAATTGCCTCATCATAAGTATAAGTGTCACCTTCTTCAGATAGTCCCTTAAAACTAGCTGATATTTGTTCTTTAATTAACTTTGCTTGTGCTGCTGTCATATAATTAAAGAAACGATTCAATGCGCTATATCCACAACTTGGGCATACAATAGCATCATACTTTAAAGAGTCAACAAGTTGATACTTTGGCCTAAGATCTGTATCAGCTGAAATCAGTTTAACCCTTCCTGTTTTCACAGTTTTAGATTTAAATTCATCTTCACACACTGGGCAACGGAAAGTTTTCTCAAATATAATATCTGCCTCATTAAATTTAGGTTTCTCTTTCTTGCCTGTAGCACTTTTCTTTTCACTTTCATCTGCACCATAGATATCAATGCCACCTAATTTACCAAGACCAAACTCTTCTAAACCTGAAAATAAATTACTCATATTATTATTCCTCCTTAAACTGGTTTGTAAGAGCTCTTAAGAGATACAATTCGGTTGAATACAAGAGAATCTTTACTAGAATCTTTTGAATCCACGCAAAAATATCCATGTCTTAAAAACTGATAACTGTCATATGCATTTGCATCTTCCACACTTGGCTCTACATAGCAATTGTTTAGGATTGTTAATGAATTAGGATTTAGATTCAAACTTCCATCTTCGTTATATACCCCTTTTTCTTCATCTACAATATTCTCATATAGTCTTACTTCTACAGGCTTAGCGTGAGCTGCACTTACCCAATGAATGGTTCCTTTTACTTTACGTCCTGTAAATCCTGACCCGCTCTTAGTCTCAGGATCGTATGTGCATCGTACTTCAATTACTTTACCTGTTTCATCAGTGATGTACTCCTCACACTTCACAAAGTAAGCATGCATCAGTCTTACTTCGTTCCCTGGAAATAGTCTAAAATATTTCTTAGGGGGTTCTATCATAAAATCTTCTCTATCTATATAAAGTTCTCGGCTAAATGGTACTTTTCTCATTCCCATCTCTTCATTTTCCTGATTATTAGGGAAATCAAGATATTCTTCTTGGCCTTCTGGATAGTTGGTTATTACAAGTTTGATTGGGTCAAGAACGGCCATAACCCTAGGCTTCTTCATCTTTAAATCTTCACGAATACAGTACTCTAGCATAGCATAGTCTACTGAACTGTTATTTTTAGACACACCACATAATTCCATAAACTTGCGTATGGACTCAGGAGTAAAGCCTCTTCTCCTAAGGGCACTGATAGATACTAATCTTGGGTCATCCCAACCATCAACAATTCCTTCTTCTACTAACCTTTTAATGTATCTTTTACCTGTAATTACATTGGTTAAGTATAATTTTGCAAATTCAATCTGCTGAGGTGGTTGCTCATACTCTAATTCCCTAACAACCCAGTCATATAATGGCCTATGGTCTTCAAATTCTAAGGTACATATTGAATGTGTGATTCCTTCAATAGCATCTTCAATAGGATGAGCATAGTCATACATTGGATATATGCACCATGTATCTCCAGTATTGTGATGAGTCATTCTTGCAATTCTATAAATAATAGGATCTCTCATATTAATATTAGGTGAACTCATATCAATCTTACCGCGCAATACTTTAGCACCGTCTTTATATTCACCATTCTTCATTCCTTCAAATAAACTTAGATTCTCTTCAATGGTTCTATCACGATATGGGCTATTCTTACCTGATTCAGTTAGTGTTCCTCTATATTCGCGAATCTCCTCAGGTGATAGATCACATACATATGCCTTCCCCTTCTTAATAAGCTTAATTGCCCCCTCATACATTTGCTCGAAATAATCAGATGCATAGAATAAACGGTCTTCAAAATCCCCACCTATCCATTTCACATCTTCAATAATTGATTCTACAAATTCCACCTTTTCCTTTGTAGGATTGGTATCGTCAAATCGTAAATTAAATTTACCACCATATTTTTTAGCAAGTCCATCATTCAATAAAATAGATTTTGCATGTCCTATATGAAGGTATCCATTAGGTTCTGGTGGAAACCTTGTTGTTATCGCTTTTACTTTACCTTCTTCTAAATCTCTCTCAATGATTTGTTCTATAAAATTCTTTGATACCACTTCATTGTCTATTGAAACATTATCCTTATCCACTATGTTTCCTCCTTCA
>CAZAKD010000135.1:0-5284 GCA_964485435.1 uncultured Lachnospiraceae bacterium | reverse complement strand
AACGGTAAAGCTATAGACATCACATGGCAGAAGAATGAAAGTACTAAGAAGATGCATTATTATGATATGAATAATAATGTACTTAGTATTAATCCAGGAAAGACTTTTATTAGTATATTTCCTAATAATAGAATGGATCTACTTACGATAGGAGAATAATATGAGTTCATCAAATAAAAGAGATAATAGTTTTCTCGTACAAGGAAGTATATTAGCAGTTGCTTCAATTGTAAGTAGGCTAATTGGTATACTATATCGTATACCTGTTACTAATATTATAGGAGAAGATGGAATAGCGGATTATAGCAATGCATTTGAGATATATAGCATTGTTTTAATACTTTCTTCTTTTAGTTTACCTTTATCTGTGTCTAAACTAGTATCTGCTAGACATGAAAAAAAGGAATACATTAATTCATATCGTATGTTTCTATGCTCCATGGCATTTGCTGTTGTTTCGGGAACAATATTTACACTTATTCTATATTTTGGTGCAGATTTTTTTGCATCCGCTATCTTTAAGATGGAAAGTTCGGCAATACCACTTAGAGTATTAGCTCCGACTGTATTTATAAGTGCTATTATTGGTGTGTTAAGAGGTTTTTATCAAGGAAAGAAAACTATGATTCCAACTGCCTTATCTCAAATATTAGAGCAGATCGTGAATGCAATTGTTAGTATTACAGCTTCTTATTATTTTATGAAAAGATATAGTGCATCATCGAGTATATCTGCATATGGAGCCGCTGGTAGCACATTAGGTACTACACTAGGAGCTGCAGTAGCGTTGTTATTTCTTCTCTTTATTTTCTATGCTTATAAACCGATACTACATAGACAGATGAGAAGAGACCAGACTCAACATATAGATAATTATAGAACTGTGTTTACAATATTAATAATTACAATCATACCAGTAATTTTAAGTCAAACGGTATATCAGATTAGTGGTGTATTGGATAATGCTATGTTTGGCCATATCATGGCAGGAAAAGGGATAGGAACAGATGAAAGAAAGATTATGTTAGGTGTATATTCTGGAAAATACAGAGTATTAACGAACCTACCAATTGCTATAGCATCTGCACTTGCAACTTCTATGATACCAAGTGTTGTGTCTGCCCATGTAAGAGAAGCATATGGAGAACTAAAAGATAAGATTCATTCAGTAATACACTTTAATATGTTAATTGCTTTTCCTTGTGCTGTAGGAATGAGTGTTCTAGCTGGTCCAATTATACAACTTTTATTCCCGGGCTCTAGTCCTCTAGCCTCCAAGTTATTACAATTTGGATCTATCGCCATTATATTCTTTGCATTATCAACGGTATCTAATGCAATTTTACAAGGAATAAGTCAAATGAGAATACCTGTGATACATTCAGCAATATCATTAATTGTACATATTATTGTTGTATATATATGTTTAGACGTATTTAACTTACAAACATACGGACTTGTAATTGGTAATATCACATTTGCATTATTAGTATGTATCTTAAACTGGAGATCTATTGCAAAGTTTCTAGACTATAAGCAAGAATTAAAAAAGTCATTTCTACTTCCAGGTCTTGCTTCTATGGGAATGGGTATATTTACCTGGCTATCTTATCAAGGATGTTATGCATTAATCAAGAGTAATACTATAAGTACAATAGTAGCTATTGTTATTGGTGTTATTAGTTATTTTATAGTATTACTTTTAATCAGAGGAATTGAAAAAGAAGATTTGATTGGTTTTCCTATGGGACGTACCTTAACTAGAATTGGAGAAAAATTGCGTATCTTAAAGAGATAGTAACCTATCTCTTTTCATTTGCAAAATTTTCGAGGTATAGAGTGTAAATTATTGGGCATCATTCAAACAAAGGAGTGGTTTGAATGAAGTCAAAACGTAAACATATGTTAATTATAATATCTACATTATGTGTCATGACTATATTTTTTTCAGGTACGTATTATATTAGTTACAAAGCAGCCTTACAACAATTTAATCAAAATGCGAAAGAGAAAAATAATCATTTGTTACAAATAGTAGAAGAAAGTAAAATAAAAGACGAAGATGATACACTTCCTGTTGATTATATTGATGATACGATAAAACCTGGAACAAGATATATTATTGAAACTTATGATGTAAAAGAAAATGCATTATCTAAGGAAGTGCTTGGTACTCCTGAATATCTTGTAGGATTAAAAAGGGATGAAGTAATTCGATATCTTTCCGATTATATGAGAACAATTCCGCTAGAGGATTATGAAAAAGGATTACTTAGTTATGAGTTGATATCTTTCTCTAATGAGGAGATTGTACTTAGAAAAACTTACAATAGTGATAGAATTGTCTATCAATTCTACCTAATAGTGTTGGACGGATATGTAACAGTATATTATAGTGACAAAAAAACAGTGTATGAATATACAGATATTGAGTTACAAAATCTATCGGAAAAGGAACAGAATCGTTTAGTAGATGGCTTTTATGTAAAGGATCAAGAAGAACTATATGGGGTTTTAGAAAGCTATACAAGCTAAGAAAGAAATATAACTTGAAAATAGATTGTAATATGGTTAAAATGTATATATTATTGTATACACTTTATTGTGGAGGAATAGATGTGCAAAAAGATGTAATTGTGGTAGGCGGAGGCGCTTCTGGCCTTGTTAGTGCTATTGTTGCAGCACGACAAGGAAGAAGCGTAACTGTTCTAGAGCATAAAGATAGAATAGGTAAGAAGATATTGGCCACCGGTAATGGCAAATGTAATTATACCAATAGGTTCCAAAGTCAGGAATGCTACAGAGGAGAAGATCCTTCCTTTGTAAAACCTATCTTTGAGCAATTTGGTGTAGAAGAAACCATTGTGTTTTTTAAAGAACTTGGTATATATCCGAAAGAAAAAAGTGGTTATCTCTATCCTAATTCGGAACAAGCATCATCCATTCTTGATGTATTGCGTTTAGAATTAGATCATTTAAAAGTAGAAATAATTTGTGACGAGCATGTATCTAAAGTTGAAGCGCAAAAATTGAATTCTAAAGGTTTGGTAGTATATACTCACAATAATATATATTATGCGAATAAGATTATACTAGCAACCGGTGGTACCGCGTCTAGTGAACTTGGCTCAGATGGAAGTGGATTCATCATTGCAAAAAAACTTGGACACAGTATTATACCACCTGTCCCGGCACTTGTTCAATTAAGAGCTAAAGAAAAGTGTTTTAAAAGCCTTGGTGGAATACGTACCCAAGCTAAGATTCTATTATATATAGATGGTAATTGTGTAGATACTGTTCAAGGTGAACTTCAATTAACCAATTATGGAGTGTCAGGGATTCCTGTATTTCAGCTAAGTAGATATGCTGCGAAAGGATTAGCAGCCAATAAAAAAGTTATGTTAAATATAGATTTTCTACCTGACATGTCAGATAAAGAACTAAAAAGCTTAATAGAACAAAGGATTAAGACTTGTGGTTATAAAACTGTAGAAGAGCTTATGATTGGGCTTTTGAATAAGAAGTTATCCTATGTGTTGATTAAAGAGGCAGGAGTAGATTCTAATAAATTATCCACACAACTACATAATAAAGATATAGATAGATTAGTTGGCATAATAAAGAGTTTCACTGCCACAATTCAAGAAACAAATCCATTTTCTAATGCTCAAGTAAGTGCAGGTGGTGTTCTTACCGAAGAGATCCATGATAAGACATTAGAATCAAAGTTAATTAGATATAGATGGCACCTGCGGAGGATATAATCTACAGTGGGCTTGGTCAACTGGATATATTGCAGGGCAATTATTATGATAGATTACTTTATAGAGAAAGGAACTCAATGATTAGAATAACTCAACTAAAGTTATCCTTAGATCATACTAAGGAAGACCTTGAACATAGTATTATTAAAACATTAAAGATTAACAAGAACAATCTTATAGAATACAGGATAATGAAGCAGTCTATTGATGCGAGAAAAAAGAATGATATTAAATATATCTACACGGTTGATGTACATTTGCAAGAAAAGTACATGAAGTTAAACTGGAAAACCCCCAATATATCCAAGACTGATGACATTACATATGAATATAGAATTACTGGTGAGAAGAAACAAAGGAATAGACCAGTTATCATTGGAGCTGGACCAGCTGGGCTTTTTTGTGGCTATATGCTAGCGAAAGCCGGATATATGCCCATTATCCTAGAAAGAGGAGAACAGGTAGATAAAAGGGTAGACACAGTAAATCAATTCTGGAAAACCAATGAACTACAAGAAGATTCAAATGTACAGTTTGGAGAAGGTGGAGCTGGCACATTTTCTGATGGAAAGTTAAATACATTAGTAAAAGATCAATCAGGAAGGAATCGAAAAGTTTTAGAAATATTTGTTGACCATGGAGCACCTGAAGATATATTATATAAAAACAAACCACATATAGGAACAGATCTCCTTCGAGAAGTTGTAAAGAACATTAGAGAAGATATTATCAAGTGTGGAGGGGAAGTTCATTTTGAAACGAAAGTATGTGATTTTCTTGTTGAAAATGGACGGATTAATGGCGTAAAAGTATTAGAGAAATCATTAGCTCAAGATACTCCCATTGAAAGGATAATTCCATGTGAGACAGTGATTGTAGCAATCGGTCATAGTGCAAGAGATACTTTTCATAATATCTATGAGAAGGGAGTTGAGATTACTCAAAAGCCTTTTGCAATAGGTGTAAGGATTGAGCATCCACAGCAGATAATCAATGAAAGTCAATATGGATCAGCTTGGGATATACTTCCCCCTGCAGAGTATAAGCTTACACATAAAGGAATGAATGGTAGAAATATATATTCTTTCTGTATGTGCCCTGGTGGATTTGTAGTAAATGCATCTTCTGAAAAGAATAGAATCGCAGTAAATGGTATGAGTAATCATGCTAGAGATGAAGCAAATGCTAACAGTGCAATGATTGTAACGGTATCGCCCCATGATTATGAAAGCAACTCACCTTTGGCTGGTATAGAATTTCAAAGAAAATGGGAGAGTCTAGCATATGAAACTGGAAAAGGGAAAGTACCTGTTCAGCTATTTGGTGACTTATGTAGAAATCAAGTTAGTACAACGTTAGGTGGAATCGTTCCAAGCCTAAAGGGAGAATATTCACTGAGTAACTTACGTGAATGTCTACCAACTTATGTAACTGATTCTTTGATTGAAGGAATAAAAAATTTTGATCATAAAATTAAAGGTTTTGCAAATGAAGAAGCAGTACTATCTGGTGTAGAGACT
>CAZAKD010000134.1:0-5323 GCA_964485435.1 uncultured Lachnospiraceae bacterium | reverse complement strand
CTATACCCACCACGAGCTTGCTCTGGTGATATATAATGAACAGACCCCATTGTATTAGATGTAATCGTATCAGAGGACGCAACTTTTGCGATACCAAAATCGGTAACTTTTACTTTACCTTCTCTTGATATTATAATATTCTGTGGTTTAATATCTCTATGAATAATATGATTGCCATGAGCAGCTTCCATACCTAGAGCAATCTGAATTGCGATTCCAACTGCTTCCTTTATCTCCAATTTACCTTTTCGTTCTACAAAAGTCTTTAATGTAATTCCTTCTCCTAACTCCATAACAATAAAATATAATCCATTATCTTCACCAACATCGTATACATTCACAATATTAGGATGGGATAATCCAGCTGCAGATTGTGCTTCTGCGCGAAACTTCGCTACAAAGCTTTTGTCATGACTATATTCAGATTTTAATACTTTAATTGCAACAAAGCGGTTTAGTCGCTGACACTTGGCTTTATATACATCAGCCATTCCCCCTGTACCTACCGCATCAATTATTTCATATCTATCATTTATAAGCATTCCTGGCTTTATCATTTTTTCACCTCTTTATTATTGTCTAATAAGTATTACAGCAATATTATCTTTACCACCATACTTATTTGCCCTTTCAATCAACTTGCTACCTATTGCCTTTATGTCATCCCAGTTCTCCTCAACAATACCGTGTATCTCCGAATCATCTATCATATTAGAGAGACCATCGGAACACATTAAGATGGTGTCCTTACTTTTAATAGATACTTCAAAATAATCTGGTGATACATATTGATTGGAACCTACAGCTCTAGTAATAATGTTTTTATTCGGGTGAAATCGTGCATCTTGCCTTGGTAGTTCACCAGTATTAACCATCTCTTCCACGAGAGAATGATCTTTCGTTATCTGTTTTATCTCATCATTAATTACATATAGTCTGGAATCTCCTATATTAGCTACGTACATAATATCATCAATAAATGTAGCAGCTACAAAAGTTGTTCCCATACCATCTAATTCTTCTTGTTCCTTAGCTTTTAATAAGAGCTCTTGGTTGGCATTCTTAATGGCATCTTCAATAATCCCAATTGGCGTCTTGTGATCACTTTCTTTAATCTGCTGTGTTACCACATCTACACAAAAGCGAGAAGCAAAATCCCCAGCTTTATGTCCTCCCATTCCATCTGCAACTATGAATAGGTTGGGTAGATTGCCGATTGCATTCTCTGATGCATATAAATAGTCTTGATTAACAGTTCTTACCATGCCAACATCTGTGATAGAAAAATGTTCCATTTCATCACTCCTATTCTGCTATATGTTCGTCCATATAACTTTTTCTTAACTGTCCACAGGCAGCATCAATATCTGCTCCCATTTCTCTTCTTATAGTAACATTAATTTTGGATTTTTCAAGTATATTTTTAAAATTTTGGATATAGCTGTTTTCAGAATGTCTATAATCACGCTCTTTAATAGGATTAACAGGTATCAGATTCACATGACAATTTAGGCCTTTTAATAACTTAGATAACTCTATGGCATTCTCAGAACTATCATTAATCCCTTGTACCAGACTATATTCAAATGAAATACGCCTTCCTGTCTTCCCATAATAATAACGGCATGCTTCTAATATTTCTACTATTTGGTACTTTCTTGCAATTGGCATGAGTTCTTTTCTAACCATATCATTAGGCGCATGTAAAGATATTGCTAATGTTATTGCAAGTTCCAGATCAGCGAGCTCCCTTATCTTTTCCACCAATCCGCAAGTAGAAACTGTAATATTCCTTTGACTAATATTCAAACCATTTTCATCCGTTAATAGCTCAATAAACTTAACCAGATTATCAAAATTATCTAATGGCTCACCAGTCCCCATAACCACCACATTAGAAACCCTTTCCCCCGAAATAGATTGAATCTTATAGATCTGATCCAACATCTCCGCAGGACTAAGATCTCTCTCCAATCCACCAATCGTAGAAGCACAAAAATTACACCCCATCCTACATCCCACCTGAGAAGAGATACACACCGAATTCCCATGCTTATACTTCATCAAAACACTCTCAATTACCTTATTATCCTCAAGCATAAACAGATACTTACGAGTTCCATCTCCCTCTGATATCCTCTCATCCACCACCTTAAGATCAGTAACATAATAATTCTCTTTCAACTTATCTCGAAGATCCTTCGATAGATTCGTCATCTGATCAAAGTCACTCACCAACTTAATATGTAACCAATCATAGATCTGCTTCCCACGAAACCCCTTATCCCCAATGGCCACCATCTCATCCTGTATCTCATTTAAATTAAACACCTTTATATCTTTTTTAATCATCACATTTTCCTTTTCTATTGCAATTTATACTTTTACAACTTCCAGTAAACAGGAACGATGTCACAAGTAAATGCTACTGAAAAGGAGTTTTTGCCCTCGTCGGCACTTAGGCTCTGTCCTTTAGAGCCTTATGTACCGCTACGAAGGGCAACTAAGCGAAAGCGCCTCCTTATCAGAAGCATTTACTTGTGTCATCATTCCGTCACTAAGTTCTGTAATCTAGCCACAAAGAACCCATCTGATTTATGGATTCCGGGTAGGAATTGAAGATAACCATCCTTAGTTGTAATGCTTTTTAGATTGTCAGGTATATATGCATCTATGGATTCTAGTGCAAAATTGTATTCTTGCATAAACCATTGAACATTATCTAGATTTTCAGCTCTATTAATTGTGCAGGTACTATATATTAAAGTTCCACCAGGCTTCACATATTGATAAATCACTGATAGAATCTCTCTTTGCAGACTCACCAATTCTTTTTGCTTCTCAGCTGTCATTTTATACTTAATATCTGCCTTTTTACCAATAACGCCTAGGCCAGAACAAGGCAAATCTGCAAGAACTACATCTGCTTTATGAATCATATCAGCGTCTAAAGTTAATGCATCATGTACTTCTGTAGTAATATTCTTATAACCTAATCTTTGAATATTCTCCTGAATCAATGACACTTTATAATCACTAACATCCCTAGATATGACAACTCCAGTCTCTCCAAGGCAATCTGCTGCGTGAAGACTTTTACCTCCTGGTGCAGCACATACATCAAGAACTGTATCCGCTTTCTTGATATCTGCTACCTGTACGGCAAACATAGAGCTAATATCTTGAACTTGAAAATAACCTTCTGCAAATTCCTTAATCTGATTTAAATAATTATAATTAGATAACAGATATGCATATGGCAAATATGGACTATCTTGAACTACAATCTCCTGTTCTTCTAACAGCTCTTTTAATTGTATTGGATTCGTCTTAAATAAATTACATCGAATAGATATGGGCTTATCCTCTAAGAAAGCTTCTAACATACCCTTTACCTGTGTATACTCATATTCTAATAGCCATTCTTGTATGATCCATTCTGGCATAGAATAATAAACACTTAGATACTGTGTTGGTTCCTTTTCTTCACTCGGATAAGATATGGTATCTTTATTCCTGCTAATATTACGAAGATTGCCATTCACAAATCCTTTTAAATTAGCAAATCCTTTCTTCTTAGCTAGATTCACAGCTTCATTACAGGCAGCACTGTCGGGAACAGAATTCATGAAAAGAATCTGATATACTCCCATTCTTAATATATTACGAATTACCGGTTTCATCTTCTTAACTTTTACTTTGGAATATTGATTTAAGACATAATCAATACGAATTAACTGTTCTACAGTGCCTTCAGTTAATCTTGAGAAAAATGCTCTGTCCTGCTTCTCAAGATATTGATATTTCTTTAATGTATTTTGAATTACTTGATGACTATATTGATCATTCTCAAGAATATCAATCAGTGCACCAAGAGTAAGTTCCCTAATTGGACTAGTTTTAGTCACGATTTCTTCCTCCAAACAACAAGAAAAGCCTTATTAACTGCAGAATTGAAGCAGCCGCACTTGCTACATAGGTTAATGCTGCAGCACGAAGTACCTTCTTTGTATCTTTTAATTCAAAACTTCCTAGAATACCTGAATCTCCTAGAAGTGCAACTGCTCTACTAGATGCATTAAATTCCACAGGTAAGGTAACAATTTGAAATAATACTGCTGCTGAGAATAGTATTATTCCAAGACCAATTAATATTTGAGAACCTCCTAAGAATATTCCAGCAAGAATTAATGGCCATGATATTCTAGAACCAAAGTTAGCAACTGGGACTAAGGCGCTTCTAAAATTCAAAGGAGCATAACCTTTATTATGTTGAATTGCATGACCGCATTCATGTGCTGCAACACCTAATGCTGCAACTGAAGTATTCCCATAAACTGTCTCTGATAAACGAAGTGTTTTTGTTCTTGGATCATAATGATCTGTAAGATTTCCATTAATTCTCTCTATTCTAACATCATAGATTCCTTGATTTTTAAGAATTCTATCTGCAACTTCTACTCCAGTGAGTCCACTCATACTTCTGACTTTAGAGTATTTAGCAAAAGTTAATTTTACTCTAGCAGATGCGATCAAAGATAGTACCACACCGATTAAAACTAAAAAATATGTTGAATCATAATAAAATCCCATCCTTTTTACCTTCTTTCTTCTCTTATGAGCCTAAAATTGTACCAACAGTTACTTCATATCCGCGAAGATATGCTTCTGAAGTCATTCTCTTCTTACCTTCTAGTTGTAATTCTAGAACACTTAAAGCACCCACCCCAGTTTGAATCACAATCTCATTCTTTGTTACCTGAATAATCTCTCCTGGCTTACCTTGGGATACTCCTTCTAGCACTTTGCTTCTCCAGATCTTCATTGTTTTATTATTATATAGGGTATAAGCACTTGGCCATGGGTTTAACCCTCGGATCAGTCTCTCGATCTCAACTGCAGGTTTTTGAAAATCTATGAATCCAAGTGTTTTATCCAACATCTTTGCATAGTTGGATAAACTATCATCCTGTTTTATCCTCTGAATCGTACCTGCTTCTATCTGCTTTAGTGTCTCAATTAAAAGTTTCCCACCTATCTCAGATAATTTATCATGAAGGCTACCCCCAGTTTCTTCAGGAGTTATCACCACCTCTTCTTGCAACAACATATCACCTGTATCCAATCCCACATCCATATACATGGTAGTAATACCTGTTTTATCTTCTCCATCTATAATGGACCATTGAATCGGAGCTGCCCCTCTATACTTAGGTAGAAGAGAAGCATGAACGTTAATACATCCATACTTAGGAAGTTCTAGTATTGATGCTGGAAGAATCTGTCCAAAAGCCACTACTACAATTGCATCTGCTTTCATATC
>CAZAKD010000133.1:0-5357 GCA_964485435.1 uncultured Lachnospiraceae bacterium | reverse complement strand
AACATAGCTCATTTGAAGAATATAGAGACTATAAGAGCAAACTGTTCCAACAATGTAAGGTTGGAATTATGAATATAGATGACGACAATTATATAGATATGTTAAAGGGGCACACGTGTGAAATAGAGACATTTGGGCTTTCAGGAACTGCTGATCTAAGGGCCACTAATCTAGAGCTATATCGTGAAGAAAGTGATCTAGGAATACAATTTCAAGTACAAGGATTAATGAATTTCTCAGTTTCATTGAATATGCCAGGGGAATTTAATGTCCATAATGCATTATGTGCCATTGCAATCTGCAGACATTTTAACATTCCTGTAGAAGATATTATTGAATCTTTTGCAGATATTAAAGTGAAAGGTAGACTAGAAGTATATAAAACGAAGAGACCATATAGTATTTTGATTGATTATGCTCATAATGAAGTGAGCCTTAAGGAGCTGCTTACTACGCTTAGACAATATAAACCAACTAGACTTGTGTGTTTATTTGGCTGTGGAGGGAATCGCTCAAAGATGCGTCGTTATGAGATGGGAGCCGTATCTGCAAAATTAGCGGATCTAACAGTAGTTACTTCTGATAATCCAAGATATGAAGAACCATCTGATATTATAGAAGATATAGTATCCAGTGTTGTAAAAGAAAATGGCAATTATGTTACAATAATAGATAGAAGAGAAGCAATAAAGTATTGTATTGATCATGCTAGGGTAGGAGATATTATTGTACTTGCTGGCAAAGGTCATGAGATGTACCAGGAGATTAAAGGAATAAAGTACGATATGGATGAGAGAATGATTCTAAAAGATATCTTTGATACGATAGAAAGTGTAGGGATGGTTTAATGGAGATGCTTCGTATAGATGAGATTGTTAAGGCAGTAGATGGAGTTTTATTGTATGGTGATGAACATTGTCCAATTCATTCCGTAAGTACCAACTCAAAGGAAGTAGAAAGTGGTGCTTTATTCGTTCCGATCATAGGAGAAAGAGTGGATGGTCATAATTATATTGACAGCGCTCTTGAGAATGGGGCAGCTGCAGTATTCACAAGTAGAGAGGGTACCATCTTCATAAAAGGCAAAGCATATATTCAAGTAAAGGATACGTTAGAAGCCTTACAAGCTTTGGCTAGTTATTATAGGGACAAATTCGATCTTCCTATTATAGGTGTTACTGGAAGTGTTGGTAAAACCACTACGAAAGAGATGATCTCTACAGTGTTAGAACAGAAATATAAGGTGTTAAAGACTTCTGGGAACATGAATAGCCAGGTAGGGGTACCTCTAATGATGTTTCAGATTCAGAAAGAGCATGAGATTGCAGTTATTGAGATGGGGATGAGTGAATTTGGAGAGATGGAAAAGTTGGCTTCCATTGTTAAACCAGATGTTGGAGTAATGACTAATATTGGAGTATCTCATATAGCACAGCTAAAGACACAGGAGAATATTCGTAGTGAGAAACTGAATATGATTAAGGAATTCAAAGAAGACGCTATATTATATGTCAATGGAGATGATGTATTATTAGCTGATATTCCAAAGCATAGGGCTTCTCTTGGACACCCTATATTGGAGAATATATCAGTATGTACTTATGGAATAAATAATCACTGTGATTATCAAGGAAGTCAGGTTAGAACCATAGGTAATGAGACGCATTTTCTATATGGGGCCGCCCAAGATAATAGGGAAATTACACTAGGTGTCTTGGGAATTCATAATGTGTACAATGCATTAGTTGCTTTGGCTATTGGTGAGCGTTATCAAGTTACATATGAGATGGCCAATAAAGCATTAGGTGATTATCGTCCGATTGCTATGAGAGGACAGATTCAAGAGATTGATGGAATGCTCTTAATTGATGACACCTATAATGCAAGCCCAGATTCTATGAAAAGTAGTATTGCTATGTTATTAGACCTGCCAAATCGTAAAAGAAGAATTGCTGTTCTAGCTGATGTACGTGAACTAGGTGAATTATCCTATGAATGCCACTATGGTGTTGGGGAATATATTGCAGGGAAGAATGTGGATCTTGTTGTTACTATTGGAATGGAGGCAAAAGCCATTGCCCAGGCGATTAACAACAATGATAAAGAGATGCTTACTATATCTGTTGATACGAATCAAGAGGCCATATTATACCTTAGAGAGTTTCTCAAAAGTGGGGATGGAGTAATCATTAAGGGCTCTAGAGGAATGCACACGGAAGAAGTTCTAGAAGGTATTAATAAAAAATTAATGTAATATTAAGAAAGATAACGCCACAAAAGAAAGGTTGGATAGTATAATGGTATATGCAGATATAATAGTAGATATATCCCATGAGAATCTAGATAAGACATATCAGTATGCTGTTCCAGATGAGTATGTGCAATTTGCTACAATTGGTTCCCTAGTTACAATTCCATTTGGAAGAGGAAACCGGGCTATTCAAGGTTATATTGTAGGACTTTCTACTACCCCTAAGATTGATATAAGTTATATTAAGAATATTTTAGAAGTGCCAAGAGATGGAGTGGTAATCGAATCTCATTTGATTCATCTTGCATATTGGATAAAGAATACCTTTGGTGCAACTATGAATGATGCACTTAGAACAGTGATTCCAGTAAAAAGAACTGTTAAGAAGAAGGAAAAAAGAAGTATTCGACTTCTTTTAGACAAAGA
The DNA here is from genome assembly GCA_964485435.1 of uncultured Lachnospiraceae bacterium. Classification (GTDB taxonomy): domain Bacteria; phylum Bacillota; class Clostridia; order Lachnospirales; family Lachnospiraceae; genus CAZAKD01. The sequence continues at coordinate 2,680 of CAZAKD010000133.1, read as the reverse complement.
TAAGGCACATGTACAATTAGATGAGTTTGCTCGTAAGAAGAATGTAGCTAGAGCAAGATTAATGGAAGCACTCATTGAGAATTCTGTCTTAGATTATGATCTTGTGGTGAATAAATTAAAGGTATCAAGGACGGTCATTGCAGCATTTGAGGAACAGAAGATGATTGAGGTAATATCTGAGAGAATCTATCGTAATCCTGTGAAGAATCCAACTACTCAGGACAAAGAGCTAGAACTGAATCCTGAGCAACAAGATATTGTAAATAGAATTAATATAGAATATAATAATGGCATTACCAATACCTACCTAATTCATGGAATTACTGGAAGCGGGAAAACTGAAGTATATATGGAAGTAATCGAGAATGTACGAAAAGCTGGTAAGCAGGTTATTATGTTAATCCCTGAGATTGCTCTTACTTATCAGACAGTTATGCGGTTCTATAGTCGTTTTGGGGATCGAATCTCTATCATGAATTCAAGACTTTCACCAGGCGAGAGATATGATCAATACGTTCGTGCCAAGAATGGAGATATTGATATCATGATTGGTCCTAGATCCGCATTGTTTACACCTTTTCAGAATCTTGGACTAATTATTGTTGATGAGGAACATGAGGGAAGCTACAAAAGTGAGACCCCTCCTAGATATCATGGTAGAGATGTTGCTATTCAGAGGGCTAAAATGGTAGGAGCAAGTGTGCTCCTAGGTTCTGCAACCCCATCTCTAGAAGCATATAAGATGGCCTTAGAAGGAGAATATGTTCTTCTGAAACTGAACAATAGAGCAGGAGAAGGAGCATTACCTAAAGTTCATATAGTGGATCTTAGAGAAGAATTGAAGAATAGAAACAAATCAATCTTCAGTTATAAACTAAGTAAATTGATTCAAGATAGATTGGATAAGAAAGAACAGATTATGATCTTTATTAATCGTAGAGGATATGCAGGTTTTGTATCATGCAGAAGTTGTGGACATGTTATGAAGTGTCCTCATTGTGATGTATCCTTAACATCTCATAATAATGGGAATCTACTTTGTCATTATTGTGGACATCATACTCCTCAGCCTTCGAATTGCCCAAGTTGTAATTCCAAGTATATTGCAGCCTTTGGAACAGGAACCCAGAAGGTAGAAGCCATGATTAAGAAAGAATATCCCACTGCAAGGGTATTAAGGATGGATATGGATACAACTTCTAGCAAGGACGGTCATGAGAAGATATTATCTGCCTTCTCCAATCATCAGGCAGATATACTTGTAGGAACTCAAATGATTGTAAAGGGACATGATTTTCCCTATGTTACATTGGTTGGTATTATTGCTGCTGATTTATCATTATACGCCAATGACTATAGAGCCGGGGAAAGAACCTTTCAACTACTAACTCAAGCTTCAGGAAGAGCTGGAAGAGGTAAGAATCCAGGTGAAGTTGTAATTCAGACCTATAATCCTGAACATTATAGTGTATTATCTGCTAGTAAGAATGACTATGAGGGATTCTATCATGAGGAGATGACCTACCGTAGATTAATGGGCTATCCTCCAGCTGCACACATATTGGTGATATTAGTTAGTTCTAAAGAAGATGAAAAAGCTGAGAACTTCATTCATATTATAGGTGAAGATGTCAAGAAGCTTTCTATAGAAAGTCTAAGTATAATTGGCCCAACCAAGGCCTATTTATCAAAAGCAAAGGACATATACAGATGGGTAATGTACCTAAAACATGTTGATTATGATGAATTAATTGATATTAAGAATAACATAGATAATAAAGACTATTCAGTAGAATCAAAGGGTTGTAATATAATGTTTGACTTTAACCCGATGAGCAACTATTAAGTGACGGAACGATGCCCTGAGTAAATACTACTCAAAAGGAGTCGCTTTCAGTAGTATTTACTCGGGGCAGCGTTCCTGATTACTAAAAGGACTGTAAATAGTAACATTAAGGAAGAATTAAGGAAGGAAGGGAAAAGATATGGCGCTTAGAAATATAAGAGTAATTGGAGATGCTGTGCTAAATAAAAGAGCAAAAGAAGTAAAAGAGATGACTCCTAAGATAAAAGAATTAATTGAGGATATGCTTGATACTATGTATGATGCACAAGGGGTTGGGTTAGCAGCACCTCAAGTGGGTGTACTAAAAAGGATTGTTGTAATTGATGTATCACCGGAGGGAGATCAACCCTTGATACTCATTAACCCACGTATTGTAGAGGAGTCTGGTGAACAAACAGGAAATGAAGGTTGCCTCAGTGTACCAGATAAGGCGGGAATTGTAACTAGACCTAATTATGTAAAGGTGATTGCAGATAATGAAGCTATGGAAGAATTCCAGGTAGAAGGAACAGAATTACTAGCTAGGGCCTTATGCCACGAGCTTGATCATCTCGATGGGCAACTCTACGTTGATTTAGTAGAAGGAGAGTTATTAGATACCAATGCAGTAGAATAGAGGAGATAGATATGAAGATAGTATATATGGGAACACCTGATTTTGCTGTACCAACGCTAGATGCCATTGTTGATGCAGGTCATGAAGTGATTGCTGTTATAACGCAGCCAGATAAACCAAAGGGAAGAGGAAAGGCAATGACATATCCGCCGGTAAAGGAAAAGGCTTTAGAGTATAATATTCCAGTATACCAACCGGCGAAAGTAAGGGATGAGTCC
>CAZAKD010000132.1:0-5363 GCA_964485435.1 uncultured Lachnospiraceae bacterium | reverse complement strand
CCTTTATTCTATCCAATCTTTCTTCAATTAACATACTTACACCTCCCACAACATGAATTCATCAATGACTTTAATATTACTACTGAATATAGGATATCACAAAATGCAACATTTTGCAACGTTTCTAAATATATTAAAAATTAAAACTAAATAAATGCAAAATGATGCAAATGATAATGTCATGATATAATATTTCAAGTAAAATTCAATAGATAGCCATATCATATGTTTCCTAAGAATAAAAAAAAGAATCACCATGAATGGTCAATAGACGAAAAAATTATCTACCGACTTTTCACATGATTCTAAATGTATTTATAGCTACCAAAAAACTCCCAATAAACAGGAACGCTGTCACGATGAAATGATTCTGACACGGAGTTTTTGCACTCGTCGGCACTTAGGCTCTGTCCTATAGAGCCTTACGTACCGTTACGAAGTGCAACTAAGCGAAAGCGCCTCCGTTTCAGAAACATTTCATCGTGACAGCGTTCCGTCACTAAGTCATTTTTATTTAGTCCCATAAATTCTATCGCCAGCGTCACCAAGACCAGGGAGAATGTATCCCTTCTCGTTTAATCTGTCATCTAATGCACCGATAAATATTTCAACATCAGGATGAGCAGCAGTTAGTTTAGCAACTCCTTCAGGGGCAGCAATTAAGCAAAGGAAATGAATCTTCTTAATGCCACGCTTCTTTAAGATATTAATAGCTGCAATGGCGGAACCACCTGTGGCTAACATTGGATCTACAACATATATCTGACGATTTTCTGCATCAGTTGGTAATTTACAGAAATATTCTACTGGTTCAAGAGTTTCTTCATCACGATAGAGGCCAACATGGCCTACCTTAGCATTAGGAATAAGATTAAGAATTCCGTCTGCCATGTGAAGACCAGCACGAAGAATTGGGACAACACATAATTTTTTACCAGCGATCTCTTTCGCTGTGGTTGTCATTAGAGGTGTGTCAATCTCAATATCAGCTAGAGGAAGATCTCTTGTAGCCTCATAACAGATTAACATAGCAACCTCCGATACAAGGTCACGGAATTCTTTGGTTGAAGTAGTCTTTACTCTCATTATACCAATCTTATGTTGAATCAAGGGATGATTCATAATTGTCACTTTTGACATTTTATTACCTCCAATTGTTTTCTATCGTGTTTCATTATAGCATTAATGCTTTGTCGTGGAAAGTATAAAATTAAGATATTATGAAGCTATTTTGCAAATCTTAATAAATTTAGTATACTATATGAATAACTAACAAATAAAAATTTTACAGTTGCAATCTAAATTGAAATACCTTATGATATACAGAAAGCATGAGGAAACCTTGATAATATGGGGTTATAGCACTTATAACCTATAGGAATAAAGGCTCAAAAAAGGAAGGGAAGGATACATATGAAATATAATATCGCCGTCATCCCAGGAGATGGAATTGGACCTGAAATTGTAGAGGAAGCGAAAAAGGTATTAGAAGAGATTGGCAAACAATATAAACATACATTTACTTATACGGAAATGTTAATGGGTGGTGTATCTATTGATAAGCATGGGGTACCACTAACAGATGAAGCACTAGAGATAGCTAAAGCAAGTGATTCAGTTATACTTGGAGCAGTCGGTGGTAACGTATCAGAATCCCCTTGGTATAAGCTACCACCTAATCTAAGGCCAGAAGCAGGACTTCTTGCAATTCGTAAAAGTCTTGGTTTGTTTGCAAATATTAGACCAGCTATACTTTTTGATGAATTAAAAGGGGCATGCCCTTTAAAAGAAGAGATTATTGATGGTGGATTTGATTTTGTAGTTATGCGAGAATTAACAGGCGGACTATATTTTGGAGATAGAAGAACATATGAAGAGAATGGATTAAGAACAGCATATGACTCTTTGATATATAATGAAGAAGAGATTCGACGTATTGCTAAGTGGGCATTTGAGGTAGCAATGAAACGTAATAAAAAAGTCTGTAGTGTAGATAAAGCGAATGTACTAGATTCATCAAGACTCTGGAGGCAAGTGGTTGAAGAAACTGCACAAGATTATAAAGAAGTAGAATTAAGTCATATGTTAGTAGATAATTGTGCAATGCAACTTGTAAAAGATCCAACTCAATTTGATGTAATTCTTACTGAGAATATGTTTGGTGATATACTATCAGATGAAGCAAGTATGGTAACAGGCTCAATAGGAATGCTATCTTCAGCAAGTTTAGGAGAATCGAAACTTGGATTATATGAACCAAGTCATGGTTCAGCACCTGATATTGCAGGTCAAGATAAAGCCAACCCTATTGCAACAATTCTATCAGCAGCAATGATGCTCCGCTATTCATTTGATTTGAATGAAGAAGCAGATGCTATAGAGAATAGTATAAAGAAAGTCCTAAAACTAGGATATAGAACCATTGATATCATGTCAGAAGGCAAGCAACTTGTAGGAACGAAGAAAATGGGTGACCTAATTGTGGAGAACCTGAATTAGGAAAGGCGGTAATAATATGAGAAGTGACTCAGTTAAACAGGGAATGCAACAATCCCCTCATAGATCTTTATTTAATGCACTAGGAATGACAAAAGAAGAGATGGCAAAACCGTTAATTGGTATTGTTAGTTCATATAATGAGATTGTCCCAGGACATATTAACTTAGACAAAATTGTAGATGCAGTTAAACTTGGTGTTGCTATGGCAGGAGGGAATCCAGTGGTATTCCCAGCCATTGCCGTATGTGATGGGATAGCCATGGGACATATTGGAATGAAATATTCTTTAGCAACAAGAGACCTTATAGCGGATTCTACTGAAGCAGTAGCCATGGCTCATCAATTTGATGCCTTAGTAATGGTTCCTAACTGTGACAAGAATGTTCCAGGATTATTAATGGCAGCTGCAAGAGTCAATGTTCCAACCATATTTGTAAGTGGTGGTCCAATGTTGGCAGGTAAAGTGAATGGATGTAAAACAAGTCTATCTAGTATGTTTGAAGCAGTTGGATCTTATAGTGCTGGAAACATGAGTCTAGAAGAGGTAGAAGAATTTGAGAACAAGGTTTGTCCTACTTGTGGTTCGTGTTCTGGTATGTATACAGCAAATAGTATGAACTGTTTAACAGAAATTCTAGGAATGGGGCTCGAGGGAAATGGAACAATTCCTGCAGTATATTCTGAAAGAATAAAACTTGCAAAACATGCAGGTATGAAGATTATGGAACTTCTTGAGAAAGACATTAGACCAAGAGATATCTTAACAAAGGAAGCCTTTCTCAATGCCCTAACAATGGATATGGCTCTAGGATGTAGTACCAATAGTATGTTACATCTTCCAGCAATTGCTCATGAAGCAGGAATTGAGTTAAATGTAGATATTGCAAATGAAATTAGCGCAAAGACACCTAACTTATGTCATCTTGCACCAGCAGGTCCAACATATATGGAAGACTTATATGAGGCTGGTGGAGTATATGCTGTTATGAATGAGATTAATAAGAAAGGTCTATTATACACAGATTGTATTACTGCAACAGGTCAAACAGTTGGTGAAAACATAAAGGGTAGTAGAAATTTCAACCCAGAAGTAATTAGGCCTATTGACAATCCATATAGTGAAACTGGTGGAATTGCAGTACTAAAGGGAAATCTAGCACCAGATTCTGGTGTTGTAAAACGTTCTGCAGTTGCTCCTGAGATGATGAAACATGAGGGCCCAGCAAGAGTGTTTGATTGTGAAGAAGATGCTATTGAAGCGATATTATCAGGTAAAATTAAAGATGGAGATGTTGTCATTATTCGTTATGAAGGTCCCAAAGGTGGACCAGGAATGAGAGAGATGCTAAATCCTACTTCAGCAATCATGGGAATGGGATTAGGCTCTAGCGTAGCACTCATTACTGATGGTCGTTTTAGTGGAGCATCAAGAGGAGCGGCAATTGGTCATGTTTCTCCAGAAGCTGCTGTAGGTGGCAATATTGCCCTTGTAGAAGAAGGGGATATTATTCAAATAGATATTATGGCCAATACACTTAACTTTGTTATTGCAGACGAAGAACTAGAGGAAAGAAGAAAGAAATGGCAACCAAGAGAACCTAAGATCACAACAGGTTATCTATCACGTTATGCATCCATGGTTACATCTGGTAATCGAGGAGCGATATTAGAAGTTCCCAAGGGAATATAATCAGGAAAGAGGTGCACTATGCAAATAACAGGATCAGAAATCGTAATTGAATGTTTAAAAGAGCAAGGTGTGGATATTGTGTTTGGATATCCAGGCGGAACTATTTTAAATATATATGATGAATTGTATAAACATAGTCATGAGATTACACATATCTTGACTTCTCATGAACAAGGTGCTTCCCATGCAGCGGATGGATATGCCCGTGCGACTGGTAAAACAGGTGTATGCTTAGCGACTTCAGGTCCGGGAGCAACGAATCTTGTAACAGGTATTGCAACAGCATATATGGATTCAGTACCTTTGGTTGCAATCACAGCAAATGTTGCAGTTCCATTGTTGGGAAGAGATAGTTTTCAAGAAATAGATATAGCCGGTGTGACTATGCCAATTACAAAACACAACTTTATTGTAAAAGATGTAAATAAACTAGCAGATACGATTCGACGTGCCTTCTATATTGCAAAATCAGGAAGGCCTGGACCAGTTCTAATTGATATAACGAAGGATGTAACTGCTGATAAAGCAGAGTATATTAAAAAGGAAGCAAAAGAGATTATTAGGTCAGTAGAGCATATTAAAGAGGCAGATATTGATGTAGCAGTGAAGTTGATTCAGAAATCTAAAAGGCCATATATCTTTGTAGGTGGTGGTGCTGTAATCTCTGAAGCAAATAAAGAGTTAAAAGAATTTGTAGATAAAGTAAACGCACCAGTAGCAGATTCACTGATGGGAAAAGGTGCTTTTGATGGAGAAAATCCTCTCTACACAGGGATGCTAGGAATGCACGGAACCAAAACTTCTAACCTAGGTATCACAGAGTGTGACTTATTAATTACCATTGGTGCAAGATTCAATGATCGAGTGGTTGGTAATTCGAAAAGGTTTGCGAAAGGTGCAAAAGTATTACAAATCGATGTAGACCCAGCTGAGATCAACAAGAATATTATGACTCATTCTAGCATCATTGGTGATATAAAAGTTGTACTTGGAATGCTTAACGAAAAGCTAGGGAATCTGGAGCATAAAGATTGGGTTGATAAAATTATGAACCTGAAAGAAAGATATCCACTTCGCTATAAAGAGACAAAACTATGCGGTCCAGAGATCATTGAAAAGATATATGAAATCACCAAAGGTGATGCTATTATCACAACTGAGGTTGGACAACACC
>CAZAKD010000131.1:0-5369 GCA_964485435.1 uncultured Lachnospiraceae bacterium | reverse complement strand
ATCTAGTTGAGATTACTAGAAAGAAAGTTAGAAAGCCACTTTTAGAACAATGTAAGCAGATTTAGCATATATAATATATATGAAAAAGGTGTAATCCATCTGAAGCACAATTCAATGATGGATTACATCTTATTTTATTACTCCTTACTTAAGAAGTCGTTGACAAATAGTTCTATATTATTTTTTTCACCATCCAATGAGCCTTGAACCATTTCTTTTGATCCACCCCCACGGCCCTGGAAAGATTCGTTTAATTGTTTGCCCAAAGGTCTTACATCATAATCTTTACTTCCTATAATATATCGATATCCAGTTTGGTCAGAACCAGAAAAAAGGGAGACAATACCAGTACAACGTGATATAATTGCATTACAATAATGTCGCATCTGATTTGCTTCAATATTAGATTCAAAAAGAGTGTAGTTCTTAGTGTTATCAGGAACCTCCATTGCTTTGTATGTGATTAATTGACTTTGAAGCTCATTTAATTTGCTTTTTTCTTGAGATAATTCATTCTTTAGATGTTCAACAGCTTGAGAGGTTTCATATGCTTTGGCGGAAAGTAGCGTGCTAATAGAATATACATTTTCTTCTTTTTTGTTATAATCTTCTAAAGCCTTATATCCACAAAGCATGCTAACTCTAGTCCCACCCTTGTATCGTATATATGAGATAAGTTTTATCATGCCAATCTCACCAGTTCGATATACGTGAGGTGCACAACAGGCACATACATCATAATTGGATGATGAATTATCTTCTTTATCTTGATCATATGGGATAGAGACAATTCGAACCTGACCTGATATCTCTTTTTTACTCCTATACTGAATCTGGTCAAGTTCTTCATCAGTTGGGAAGGTTTGAATAATAGGAAGATTCTTATAGATTGCCTCATTGGCAAGAAGTTCTATTCGCCTGATATCGTCTTCAATTAAGCTTCCATTAAAGTCCATTGTAACTGCATCTGTACCCATATGAAACCCCATATTGTCATATCCGTAAGTACTATGAACCAATCCTGATACAATGTGCTCCCCAGAATGATGTTGCATAGCTATAAAGCGTGTCTCATAATCAATCTGACCAGTTATAATAGACCCTACTATAATAGGTTCTTCTGTCATATGATAGATTATATTATCTTCTTCTTGGACATCTATCACTTGAACCACATGGAGGGAAGAATCTAATATGAAACAACCTTTATCTGCAGGTTGTCCACCTCCTTCGGGAAAGAAACTTGTTTGATCTAATATAATTTTATATGTGTTACCTACAGGAATACAGTCAAGAACTGTAGCTTGAAACTGTGAAAGATGACTATCCTGATAATATAATCGAAGCGTATCATTGTATTTACTCATTCTAAAACCTCTTTTCTTATTTCTTATTTCTATTATAACGGATATCTTAAAAGATGAGAAGCACCAATTGACATCAAGATTAACATGGGATATTATGTGTAAAAGGGTAATTTTTATAGGTAAAATTCGGACAGTTGGGATGTTTATAAGTATAGTGAATTAATATAATATAATATATTTGATCAGTAGATATGTACAGGAAAGGAATGAGGCTATCTTGAAGAAACCGAAACCGCTAGTTAAGGGAGACAAAGTCGCTATTGTAAGTTTATCAAGTGGTATGCTTGGCGAAGATTTTGCAAAACATGAACTTATGATTGGGAAAAAAAGATTAGAGGAATTTGGTCTGGTTCCTATCTTTATGCCTAATGCATTAAAAGGTATTGAATATGTGAAAGACCATCCAGAATCCAGAGCAGAAGATCTAAAAGCAGCCTTTTATGATCCCTCTATAAAGGGGATTATATGTGCCATAGGTGGGTATGATACTTATAAAACATTACCCTATCTTATGGAGGATCAAGAGTTTATACATGCCGTACATACGAATCCTAAATTATTCACCGGATTCTCAGATTCCACAGTGAATCATTTTATGTTCTATAAACTAGGAATGGTTACTTTCTATGGACCAAACTTTGTGTGTGATTTGGCAGAATTAGATGACGAGATGCTTCCCTATACCAAAGATGAGTTTCTAAAATACTTGCAGAACCCAAATAGAAGTAACATAAAACCAAGTCCATTATGGTACGAAGTAAGAAAAGACTTTTCTGAAAATGCAGTAGGCACAAGTATGATCATTCATCTCGATGAAAAGGGATACGAAGTTCTCCAGGGCAAAGGTAAAGTTCAAGGTACTTTATTTGGAGGTTGCCTAGAAAGTATATGTGATCTGTTAACTGATATTGGCACTAGATATAAAGACCAAAAAACAATTGCGGAAAAATATGAACTATTCCCAACCCTAGAGAAATTAAAAAATACAATATTATTTCTTGAAACTTGTGAAGAACAGCCAGATCCAGAAAGATTAGAAGAAGAATTAATTCTATTAAAAGAAACGGGTATTTTCAATGTGATTCAGGGCATCCTTGTTGGGAAGCCTCAAGATGAAGTATATTATGAAGAATATAAGGCAATATATCATAAGGTGATAGATAATAAAGATCTACCAATTATGTATAATATTAATTTTGGCCATGCATTTCCAAGATGTGTTATTCCTTATGGCATTGACACAGAGATAGATTTTGATGATAAAACTATAACTTTCTTAGAATCCTTCTTTGATGAGGAAGAATAATTAAGTTTAAATAAATTAAAAAAGGAGATAGTGAATATGAGTATTGTAATGAATGATTATATGAAAGAATATGAAAAGTGGATGGGGATGGAAAATCTCCATAGTGATTTAAAAAAAGAACTTGAAAGCATCAAAGGGGATGAAGCCCAGATACAGGATAGATTCTATCAAGATCTGTCTTTTGGTACTGCCGGATTGCGTGGAATACTTGGAGCTGGAACTAATCGCATGAATACATATGTGGTAGGAAGAGCAACAAGAGCACTTGGTAAGGTAATGGAGAAACAAGGAACAGAATATGCGAAGAAGGGTGTAGCTATTGCCTATGATTGCCGTATTATGTCACCAGAATTCGCCGATATGTGCGCTTTAATTTTGAATAGCATGGGAATTAAAACATATATATTTGATTCTTTAAGACCAACTCCAGAATTATCTTATGCAGTTAGATATTATCAATGTGGAGCTGGAATTAACATTACTGCTAGCCATAATCCTAAGATCTATAATGGATATAAAGTATATTGGGAAGAGGGTTCTCAGATTAAATCTGATATTGCAGACCAGATTCTAGAAGAGATATCTAAGATGGATTTATTTGAAGAATATACGCTATTAACTAGAGAAGAAGCAGAGGAACAAGGTCTATATATTACGATTAACAAAGAAGTAGATGAAAGTTTCTATGAAAAAACAATGTCTGTATCCCTCAGAGATCAAGAAGTTGATAAAAATATTGGTATTGTATATACTCCATTAAACGGAGCTGGTAATGTTCCAGTTCGCACAGTTTTAGATAGAATGGGATATACTAATGTGCATATAGTAAAAGAACAAGAACAACCAGATGGCACTTTCCCAACCATTGATTATCCTAATCCAGAAGACCTTGCAGCATTTGCTCTAGCAGAAAAGCTTGCCTTAGAAGTTGGTGCGGATGTATTGATAGCAACAGACCCAGATTGCGATAGACTAGCGGTTGAAGTAGTACACCATGGTGAAATCGTAGCTTTAAATGGTAATCAAGTAGGTGTATTATTAATCAATTACATTTTATCTTCTATGGATGAAAAAGGACTGATGCCTAAAAATCCAGCTATGGTAAAATCCATTGTAACAGGCGAGATGGGAAGCGCAATTGCAGAATCTTTTGGAGTTAAGATGTTTGATGTATTAACTGGATTTAAAAATATATGTGCTTATCCAAATGAATGGGATCAAACGAAAGAATATACTTATATCTTTGGTTATGAAGAAAGTATAGGTTATAATATTGGAGACTATCTACGTGATAAGGATGGTGTAAGTGCAACAGTAATGTTAGCTGAGATGGCTGGATACTATAAGAAGCTTGGCAAGACATTAATTGATGTTATAAATGAATTATACGAGAAATATGGATACTATAGAGAAAAGACCATCTCCATTGTTCTTGAAGGAGTAAAAGGACAAGAAAGAATCAAGAGAATGATGGTAGAATATCGTAAAAATGATGCTGGCTCAATTGGAAGTTCTGATTTAGTTCAAATTACAGATTACGCTACATCAGAAGAAAAGAATCCAGTTACTGGAGAACAGAAGACGATTGATATAGAAAAAACGGATGCCATCAAATATAAATTCCATGATGGATGTTGGTATACACTTAGACCGTCTGGAACAGAGCCTAAGATTAAATTATATATTTATACAAAAGGCGATACACTGGATAAAGCAGATGCAAAATTAGAAGAATTCGAAAAAGCTATTTTGGAAGTTCTAAATAATATTGAATAATAATTCATATTGAGAAACTATCCATATTTTGTTATACTATATATAGAAACAACGAATTATGATAAATAAAACGAGGAAGACGTATTGATTGAAACATATCAACACGTCTTTTTCAATAAAGGAGGAATATATGGAGAAGAAAACACCACTTTATGATTGCCATGTGGAGAGTAAAGGGAAGATTGTTCCTTATGCTGGCTACCTTTTACCAGTACAATATGCCACTGGTGTAATCACAGAACATATGGCAGTTAGAACAAAAGCAGGTTTATTTGATGTATCTCATATGGGAGAGGTAATGCTTAAAGGTAAAGACGCTTTAGCAAATGTACAGATGTTAGTTACCAATGATTGTTCTAAGATGGTTGATGGGCAAGTAAAATATAGTCCAATGTGTTATGACAATGGTGGTACTGTAGATGATGTATTGGTGTATAGAATGGATTCTACAAGTTATCTTATCGTAGTCAATGCAGCCAATCGTCATAAAGATGTAGAATGGATGAAAACCCATCTATTTGGGGATGTTACATTAGAAGATATCTCAGATAATGTGGCTCTCATTGCATTGCAAGGTCCTAATTCCTTAGATATTATAGGTAGCTTAGCAGATTCAGACCATATTCCAGAGAAAAATTATACTTTTATAGAAGATGTTATGGTAGCAGGAGTTAAATGTCTTGTATCTAGAACCGGCTATACTGGAGAAGATGGTTTTGAATTATATTGTTCCTATGCAGATGCTACTATATTGTGGAATCAATTGTTAGAAGCAGGCAAAGATCTAGGGCTAATTCCAGCTGGTTTAGGATGTCGAGATACACTCAGACTAGAAGCTGGTATGCCACTGTATGGACATGAGTTGTCTGAAGAGATATCTCCTCTGGAAGCAGGATTAAAATTTGCTGTAAAGATGGATA
>CAZAKD010000130.1:0-5424 GCA_964485435.1 uncultured Lachnospiraceae bacterium | reverse complement strand
AGAAATTATATTTACTCATACTACATCAATTGGCATACGTAAAAGGGAAGAGATTCGGACCGTATTGGATAGAAATATTATTACAGTCACTACACCATATGGAGACGCACTTGTAAAAGTATGTACTTATGGACGTCAACAATTTTATTATCCTGAATATCAAAGCATTCAAGCATTATGCAAGACATCCAATTTAGATTATAGATCTATGTATTCCTTTGTACAAACCTTTGCACGAGACAATTGATAAGTAAATAAACAGGATGCTGTAAAATAACTAAAAGTCATTTTACAGCATCCCTTTTCTTTACTTCTATTTAATAAATTGAGCAATTGCCTTATTCAGTTCCTCAACAGCATTGTAGTCCCCCGATTCAACAGCGTCAATAATACAATGGTCAATATGATCTTGAAGGATTACTTTCCCTGTATTATTAAGAGCTGATCTTACTGCTACAAGCTGAACCAATACCTCAGTACAATCCCTGCCATCTTCCACCATCTTCTTTACAGCTTCTAGGTGTCCAATAGCTCTAGACAGGCGATTAACAACGGCTTTTGTCTGAGTGTGAGTATGGTTGTGACCATGGGCGTGGGAATGGGAATGTGTATCATCTTTCTGAGTCAATTCATGTCCTCCTATTTAAAGCTAGCTTATATATTACTTCATTCTATCATTTTCTTGATTATTTGGAAAGAGTTGTTTCATTAATAGCCCAGTCCTTCACATTCCAGAATATTCCCACACCATGGTGTCCTAATATTGTTTCGGGAGTAATTCCTTCGATTTTTGAATTTGCAACATAGTCTGCATTAATATAGTTAAAGAAAATATAAGCAGGATCCTTTGCCAATTCCTCTTGGAATTTTCCGTAATACTCTTTTCTTTCTTCTTTATTGGCCGTTTGACGAGCCTTCAACAATAGTTCATCTACTAGTGAATTTGAATACAAACCATAATTAGCACCTTTTCTGGTTCCAAAGACCTTATATGTATGGTCATCTGCATCAAAAGGACTTCCCCATCCAATTAGATAAGCGTCTAGATTATTCCAGTCTACATTGCTTGTAATATTGGCACTTGCATCTACACCTATCTCGCGAAATTGTTGTACTGCGATATTCGTCATATCCACTCTTACTTGATCTCCTTCTGGTGCAGTAATCTGAAATTTTAATTTCAGCCCATTCTTATTATAGAATCCATCTGATCCCTTTACCCACCCTAATGCTTCAATTTCTGTTTTGGCTTTCTCTGGGTTATAATCATATCGTTCAACGTTAGGATTGTTATATTCATTCATTTGAAGTGGACCATAGGCAACAGCGCCTTCTCCTAACAATACAGCATCTAAGATTACTTGCCTATCAATGGCATAACTTATAGCTGGTATCACATCTTTATTCTTTTTCCAAAGTTCCTTATTAAAATTAAACATAATTCCACGATAATCTGCTGTAGTCATTCTATATAATTTATAAGCATCGTTATCTTTAAAACCAACAACATCTTTTGGTGTCAGCATTGCCAGATCTAATTCTCCAGATTTCATTTGAAGGGCTTTAACATTGTCATCTGTTACTATTTTAAAAATAATTTTATCAATATTCGCTTTACCAAGAAAATAATCTTCATTTTTGACCATTGTGATACTTTGACCCACATCCCATTGATCTAATTTATATGGACCTGTGCCAATTGGAGAACGAAAGAATTCATCATTTTCTATATCTTTGCCCTCTAACAGATGTGACGGAAGCATTGGAATGGTTAAATACCCTGGCAGGCTTACATTGGGCTCTTGTAACTGAATCTTAATTGTATATTCATCTTCAATAATAATATCTGTTATGTCTTCATAATTAGGTGCATTTTCAGAGCCATATTCAGGATTCATAATTGTCTCTAATGTAAACTTTACGTCCTCAGCAGTAAACGCTTCTCCATCATGCCATTTAACCCCTTCTACTAGATAAAAGGTATATGTATTCGTTGTTCCATCAAAAGAATAATCATCCTTAGCTAGGGAAGATATCAACTGGTTATTCTCATCATGACGGAATAATCCATCAAATAATAAAGCATTGATCTCACCATGCTCATCTAGTGCAGGATTAATCCTTACATAATCTCCACTGGCATATACCAGAACCGATTCATTAGGATTATCTGCATTTCCCTCAGCTTGATTAGAACATCCAACAACTCCTAGTAAAAATATATTTAGTATTAGTAACATTAACTTTATCTTTTTCATTTTGCTCTCCAATATTAAAGGTATCTACCTCGACAATTATTCCTTTTTCTTAAATACTCTCCCACATTTGTAATGCATACAATTGTGGTGATTAAAAAAACACCTGGAATCACAATAATCCACCATGAATTTGAAATTAAAGCCCTATCTGCAAGTGATAACATGCTTCCCCATGATATGATCTCAGGTGGAAGGCCCATACCAAAAAAGCTCAATACAGACTCAACTACAATTGCATTACTAAGATTCATCACTACCATAAACATAATAGAAGAGAGACAGTTGGGTATTAAGTGTTTTGTTAATATATGAAAAAATCCAGCTCCCATACTTTTAGATGCAATAATGTACTCACTCTTTCTAATCTGTCTTACTTCTGTTCTTACCATTTTAGCAATTGTCATCCAACTAGTAATTCCAATGACAATACTAATCGATACTATGTTATTTTTCCCAACTATTCCTTGCACGAAGAGGATAAGCAAAACATTGGGTATGCTTAGTAACATTTCATTAAATCTCATCATTGTATTATCAACTGCTGGTGAGGCAATTCCACTAATAGCACCATACAGCAATGAGATACTTGTAGAAATAATCGTAGAAAATATCCCAATAAATAAAGATATTCTTCCTCCATACCATATCATTGAGAACATATCACGACCTAAGGAATCTGTACCAAAATAGAAATCACTATTGGGAGACACATTAAAATGGGTCAAATTCAAGTATGTAGGATTATGATTCATAAGTAGCTCAGCACATAGGCAAGCAAGTAAGATAATAGTTAACATTCCCGCAGATATATAAGGAAATCTGTGCCTACTGTACATAACCTCAACTCCTTCTCATTCTAGGATCTATCCTCTCACTAAGCAATTGCCCCAACATATTAGCGAGTATCACTACGCATCCAGTCATTAATACAATAATCATTAACATGTTATAATCGTGATATTTTGCACATTCAATAGAGAGGGAGCCAATGCCTGGATAGGAGAAGATTGCCTCAACCACATAGGTACCTCCTATGACATGAGGAACAGAGATTGCCATTATACTAATATAAGATGGTAATATATTAGGCAAACAGTGTTTTACGATAATCTCACCATTAGATAGTCCCTTTGCTTTGGCTAAAAACACATAATCTTTTCTCACTTCATCTAATAGTCGATTGCGAATCAAATATGTATAATACCATAAATGATTTCCAACTATTAAGGATAAAGGAAGAATGAGGTGGAGAATTCTACCTTTTATACTATATGGTGCACCCATATGGTAAGCACCACTACTAGGTAGAATGTTAAGATTCACGCTAAAAATAAGAATAAGCACAAGGGCTACCCAAAATATAGGTATACTACTAGTAGCAGAACCAATTTTACAGATTACTTTATCAATCCATTGCCCTTCATGGAATGATAAAAGTAATCCAAGCCCCAGTGCAAAAGCAAATGTTAGTATAAATCCAATTCCTCCAAGGATAATTGTATTCAATATCCTGTCCCCTATGACTTCCGTTACGTCTTGCTTATATTTAAGAGAGATACCAAAATCCCCTTGTAGAGCTTTCTCGAACCATCTCATATATTGAATATGTATAGAGTCACCTAGACCCAGTTTTTCTCTAGCTCTATCTTTTTCCTCAGTAGTTTTACGTTCTACACTTTCTCCATAGTAAGACTTGAGTGGATCACCAGGTGCAAGTCTTGACATGTAAAATACCAAAATAGATAATGCCCATATGGTAAACAGAAATAAAAGTATCTTTTTCCCTATATACAATAAGCCTTCTATTATCTTTACCATATGCACCTCAGTCCCTATCTTAACATTTTCCATTTTTTATTACTAAATATATTGTATACTATCAGAGATCAAAGCCACAAGCCCCTAGGGGGGATATTCTTTGGCCTCACCGGCATAATCAATATTTATTCTCTTTGAGGTCTGAATCTCAATATCTTCTTGGGTTGATGGTCTCTCTAGATACAAAGTGGTATTACACAAATCCATACCATAATGTTCTTTTCCTATTCCCATTGCTTGACACAGTTTTCCTGGCCCATTGCAAAGATTCTTTTCTTTATTTATCGTTCTTCTTTTTTGCATTAGTTCTAATCCATCAATAGGCTCTAATGCCCGAATTAGTACTACTTCAGGTATCTTAATCTTATTTGTTACAACATTCATGCAATAATGCATTCCATATATGAGATAAATATAGGCGTATCCGCCTTCTCCATATTGAATTTGTGTTCTTTTTGTTGGTGCCTTCTGATAAGAATGAGCAGCCGGATCAGCAAGCCCCAGATAGGCTTCTGCTTCAACAATTTTACCTTTTGTAATCCCCTCGCTGCTATTATGAACAAGCGTAAGCCCTAATAGATCAGGAGCTACTTCTAGAGCACTTCTTTGATAAAACCTTCTCTCAATCATATCATTTGACACCTCATTTTTATTTTCTTACTCCACTATGCCATGCTAGGAAGTAGTCTTGATTTTTTTAAAGAATAAAGAATTGTTGGAATAATAATTAATTGTATGATAATTCCAGGTAATGCTGTGACAAAAGAAGCTGTTAAGAAAAGTTCCAATCCGTAATCCCAACCTACCATCTTGTATAGAACTGTATTTACAATTCCCATTACTATTCTTCCACCAATCATAGCTCCTATTAATGAAGGATAAACCTTACCCTTAGTATAATGATATAGAATAGCTACAAGTGCACCATAACTTCCTAATTCAAACATCATGGAGATTCCAACAGGATAAAAAACTGGAAATCCGTTAAAAGCCAATGATAATAGTGGTAAAATCATACCTGTAAACGCCGCATATGGAAGTCCACAAAGAAATCCTGCTAAAAGTACCGGAAGATGCATAGGCAAAATAATAGCTCCTAAATTCATTCCTGGTGCTAATTTATTAACTTGTGGAAGCACCAATCCCAACGTAATGCATAATGCAGTATAAACTAACTTTTTTGTATTTGTCTGATTCATATTTTTATTCTCCTTTTATCTTTTACTAGTATCATATATTACATCACATTGTCCCTCTATGCGAAGGTTGTCAAAATATAGTCGTTCTAATGGAATCCATTTTTTTATAAAATCTTAACAATCTTTTGCATATTTTGCATTTAGAACGG
>CAZAKD010000129.1:462-5446 GCA_964485435.1 uncultured Lachnospiraceae bacterium | reverse complement strand
CAGAGCATTTCTCGTGTTATGAGTTCAATAGCTACATCGGAGCATAAAAATGCCGCGAATCATTTAAAGAATGTTTTGGCAACTTATAATGAAGCAGAAGATTTAATAAATATAGGTGCTTATAAAAGTGGGTCTAACAAGAATATTGATTATGCCATATCTTATATTGACAGAGTCAATGAATTCTTAACACAGGACGTAAATGCTAAATATGAGTTCTCAGAGGTTGTAAACAACCTGTGTATGATGTTTCAAGAAGAGTAGGATGATACATGGCTAAGTTTATCTATAAGATGCAAAATATTTTAAATATCAAATATAGGCTAGAAGAACAAGCAAAGACAACATATGGAGAAGCTAGAGCGATTCTTAATCAAGAAGAAGCAAAATTAGCAGAATTAGAGAGTAAAAAAAAATACTATGAAGAGATGATTCGATCTACATTATACTCCTCGAAACTGAATCTAGCAGACATTATAAAGTATGAGAATGCAGTAGAAACAATGAAATACCATATTAAGATTCAGATTCTTCAAGTAAAACAAGCCGAACATAATCTTGAGAAAGCAAGAGAACGTCTTAATCAAGCAATGATGGAGCGGAAAACGCATGAGAAATTGAAAGAGAACGTGTTCGAAGATTTCAAAAAAGAACTAAATGCACAGGAACAAAAAGAAGTGGATGAGTTAGTTAGTTTTAAATACAATAAGACGACAATTAGCGAGGAAGAATAATCATGGCAAAGAAGAAAAAGAGTGATATTAATTATGATGGACTAGGGCAAGAAAAAGAGGGAATTGGTAGTAAGATTATTACAACCCTAATTATATTTGCAATTGTTTTAATATGGCTCGGAGTATTTGCACTTTTAATCAAATTCAATGTAGGGGGATTTGGAAACACGGTGCTTAGGCCAGTATTAAAAGATATTCCAATTGTAAATAAAGTCTTACCAGATGTGCCAGATAGTCAATTGGCTGAAGAAAATGCTTATCCATATCGCAATCTATCAGAGGCAGTTGAAGTAATCAAACAGTTGGAAAAAGAATTAGCAACATACAAAGATTCAGAATCTAGCCAAAGTACATCTTTAGCAGATTTACAAGCAGAAGTTGATAGATTAAAGGTTTTTGAACAAAATCAGCTAGAATATGATAAAAAATTAAAGGAATTTGAGGAAGAAGTTATCTTTTCTGACAGGGCGCCCGATATCCAAGAATATCAGAAGTATTATGAAGGTATTGACCCAACCCATGCGGAAGAACTGTATCAACAAGTGATACAGCAACAACAAGCAGATCGGGAGATTCAGAACCAGGCAGCCAGGTTCTCTGCAATGAAGCCAGAAGAAGCGGCGCCAATATTGGAAGTTATGACAGGAGATCTTGACTTGGTTTGTAATATTCTTAAGGCAATGAAAACAAAACAAAGTGGTGCCATTCTAGCCAAGATGGATAGTACAATGGCAGCAAAGATCACCAAAAAAATGTCTTTATTAGATTAAGCAGAAACCACGTTTGATTAGCAATAATCAACTTGGCATATAAAGTACTAATGAAAAACATGAGAAAGGAGGAGACATATGAATGCACACATAGTGTCACATGGGAGCAACATATATGGCAGTACTATTACTGAGTCTGGAGCAACCAAGCAATATTCTAAAGAATCAACTGGTTTTAGTGATTATTTAAGTGGTAATTTGAAGTCGTCTAATTATTATAAAGATACAGATGCCATAGAAAAACCTATCCAGTCAGATAAATTGGTTGAGAACAAACGAACTAGTTCTCTGAATAACAAAATAAATACAAAAAAAACCAATCACAATATCGAAGATAAGAAAGCAGACACAACTGACAATAGTAAAACTGCAGCTGAGGTGGATAAAATATCCAACCAAATGAAGGACGCAGTGAAAGAGACGTTAGATATTGATGATAAAGAATTAGAGCAGATAATGAGCCAGTTAGGATTGAATATTCAAGATTTGTTAATTCCTGATAACTTGAAGTTGCTATGCATGGAAGTATCAGGAGAAAGTGATATCTTAGCTCTTTTAACCAATGAAGATTTATCCAACAAGTTAGCAATGCTGTTAGATACACTAGATGGGATGAATCTAAGTGAAATTATTAGTGAAGAAGAGCTTCAAAATCTACTATCTAAAAATGGATATGCAAATGAAACTACAGTAATAGAAGAAATTCAAGATTCCAATGTGATGACACAGGAAGAACAAGTTCCGTTACATACAGACTATGATTTAATTGCTAGAGATGAACAATTTCCAACTACTATGAATAACGATGTTAAAGTTGTGATTAATAAAGAGGGTGAACCATCCTTATATCATGATACATTAGTTGATGAAGAATCAAGCAATGATAATCAGACACAGCAAGAAGGGAATCTAAATCAAGAATCTAGATTAGAAATGAATCAAGGTAACGACAGAGAATTAGTGAAATCAGATTCAACGAAGCAACCTGAGAGTGAGCAATTTCTAAATAATTTACTTCAAACAACAATATCTAATGTTGAAGTTGTAGATGGACAAGTAACCACTGTAACCCAGATTCGCGATATAGTAAATCAACTTGTAAATGAAATTAGAGTAAATATCAAACCAGATACTACTAACATGGAATTACAATTGAACCCGGAACAACTAGGAAAAGTGAACTTATCTATTGTATCAAAAGAAGGTACAGTAACTGCTCAGTTTACAGTTGAGACTTCAGTTGCAAAAGAAGCAATTGAGAGTCAAATACATATGTTAAAAGAGAATCTTACTGATCAAGGTGTAAAAGTTGAAAGTATTGAAGTTACTGTTTCAAATTTTTCTTTTGGAGAAAGTAATCAAACATTTGAGAGTAATTCAGAACAAAAGCAAGGTCATAAACCATTAAAGTTAGATGGATTTGACGATGATATGAGTGGACAAGATTCCAACATAATTGAAGAACTTATGCAGGACTATGGAAACACTGTAGATTATACAGCATAAGTAGAAAGGAGATATTATGGCAGATTTAATTAATGGTGTTGAAAATGGAAGGTTAGTATCCAATAATAACATAACAAAACAAAATAACACAAATGCGTTGGGAAAAGATGCTTTTCTTCAATTGCTATCTACCCAGATGAGATATCAAGATCCACTGAATCCTAATACCGACACTCAGTTTGTTGCCCAATTAGCAACATTTTCACAGTTAGAGCAACTGCAGAATCTAAACAAAACCAATACCAATACCCAAGCATTTAGCTTAGTTGGAAAAACAGTTATTATGAAGGGAAATGATTCCTTAGGTAATACCAATTATGTAAGTGGTAAGGTTGATTTTACTACAATGTCTAATGGAGAAGCTTATCTATCAATAAATGGTAATCTATTCCCAGCAAGTAATCTAGATACAGTTTTAGATGAAGACTTTGTGAAATCATTGGGATTACCAACAGTAGCTAAAGCAGAACTAGGTGTAGACAAAGCAGATTTACAGGAACAGATAATCAAGTTGGATCTAGGTAGCGGAGATAATGCAGCTAAGAAAGCAACTGTTAAGATTGATGGAAAACAAATAGAAGATAAGTATATACAGATGAGTAATGGATTCTTAATCTTACAAAAGGGTGCATTTACAGGGCTAGATGTTGGAGTGTATGAAGTTGAGATTAGCTTTGATGACATTAGTAAAACAGTTATCAAAGACAAGGTAACTCTGGCAGTGAAGGATACAACAAAGCAAACTGAAGAATCAGATTTAACGCTATTATAGAAAGGGGAAGTCACAATGAATATAATTAAAAATAATAACCCTTTTACTATACCAATTAAGGATCAACTTACGATTAATCAGAAGGGTAAGGCTGTGAATGCTTATTCACAAACCATTCCTGGAACAACAGATTTTCGTTCTATATTAGAAAAGAAACAAGAAGTGAACCCAAGTGGTGACCTAAGATTTTCAAAACATGCCAATGAAAGATTGGCAAGTAGAAATATTGATTTATCAAATTCCCAATTAGAAAGACTAGAACAAGGAACAAAAAAGGCTTTTGAAAAAGGAATTAATGAATCCTTAGTTATGATTGATAATCTTGCATTTATTGTGAATGTAAAGAACAATACAGTTGTAACTGCTGTAAATGATACAGATGACAAAGTATTCACCAATATTGATGGAGCTGTGGTTAATTAGATGCTGGACCTTATGGAAGCATATTGCCTTTGAATGACAGAGAAGGCAAGAATCACTGCAGAGATTGAATACATAAGCAAAAAATAGGAGGTCAATTTATTATGATGAGATCATTATATTCTGGCGTATCTGGATTAAGAGTACACCAGACCAAGATGGACGTTATAGGTAATAATATATCCAATGTTAATACAGTTGGATTTAAAGCAAGTACAGTTAACTTTTCTGATGTATTCTATCAGACAACACAAAGTGCTTCTGGACCAAATGCAACAACTGGTGCTGCTGGACAGAACGCAAAACAAATCGGTCTAGGTTCTAACTTAGCATCCATTAAAACTCAGATTACTACGAAAGGTGGAGCTCAAAGAACAGATAACCCATTTGATATTATGATTAGTGATGATTCATTTTTTATCGTAAATAGTGGTGGTTCTAATTATTTTACAAAGAGTGGTGCATTTGAAGTAGATGCCGGAGGTACTTTATGTACATCTGATGGTGCTTCTGTAATGGGATGGAAAGTGGACCCTTCAGGTAACGTAGTTCCTAACCAAGTAGAATCACTTAAGATTATGTCACCAGAGAATCTATATACTACACCAGAAGCTACTAATAAGACATATTTTGCTGGTAATATTGATAAGAATGATACTCAATTAGTTGATGGAAAGCCGGCGCAGATGCAGTTTTATGATAGTTTAGGTAATCTGTACACTGCGAAACTTAGCTTTAAAGAAAATGGAACACCTCCAAAAGCTGGAGAATATGTTGTAAAC
>CAZAKD010000129.1:0-452 GCA_964485435.1 uncultured Lachnospiraceae bacterium | reverse complement strand
CAAAATAATCTGTCTTCCACCAAGGGGCCGGAACATAAATATATCCCTTAGTTCCTGAGATGATGAGTTGGCCTTCTGATTTTACGCCTTGTCCAACTTTAATGGAAGCTGTTGCACTAGGGTATAAAAAATCTATCTTTGTGAAATCAGATGGAGCTATTCCGCCGGTATATTCTCTATCAGGCGTTGCACTTGACTGGGCAGGAGCTCCAGTTACACCAACGTTAATTGATGCTGCAACAGGAGAACTGACTTGGGGTACTGCCCCAACTAACAATATAGTCAGATTTGATGCAAGTTCTGGAAAGTTTCTTGGAGCTGGAACAGCTACAGATACCGGTCCTTCTATGAAGTTTAAGTTAACTGGTGCAACAGGAGAAGCGACATTATTTAGTGAAATTGATGTTGATTTCTCTTCCATGACCATGTACTCTACAAGTGGTAAATCTACG
>CAZAKD010000128.1:2078-5453 GCA_964485435.1 uncultured Lachnospiraceae bacterium | reverse complement strand
GCTTACTTTAGATAATTCGGACGCCATACCATATTCATATATCGTTTGTATAATATCATATTCTACTATATCTTTATAATTTTCCTTAGGGGTATGCCCTAAGATTAATATTGATTTTTGAATTCCTGACCTTCTAAGTTCAATTGCTTCTTCTATAATTGCAACTCCATACACGTCAACTAAAGAATCAGTTGCCATTGCCACCGGAATCGCACCATGTCCATAGGCATCGGCTTTTATAACAACCATAACTTTGGTATCTTTATGAATTATATTTAATATGCTTTCAATATTTTTGTAGATTGCATCAAGGTCTATCTTGGCCTTTACTCTATAGTACTCTTTCATGCCTATGCCTCCTAGATTGTAACCACTTCTGGTAATGCTTCTATTATATCACTTGCTATCATAGAGTAAAGTCCTTTTTCAAGAGCTACTTTGTCTCCTGCTAATCCATGTATATAGACACCTAATGCTCCTGCTTCATAGGGCTCCATACCTTGAGCCACTAATCCTCCAATGATTCCTGCCAATACATCACCTGAACCACCAGTTGCCATTCCATTGTTACCTGTTATATTAATATATGTCTTTTCACCACAAGTAACAATAGTTCTTGCATCTTTTAATACTAGAGTATATTCACCTATCATTGTAGCTGATTGAGTGGTTGCCAATATATCCTCTCTAATCTTATCTACACTACAATCCAATAATCGTGACATCTCTTTCAGATGAGGAGTCATTATATAATTCCTTGGTAGTTCTAGATATTGTCTGGAATTATCCATAGCCAGAAGATTAATTGCGTCTGCATCTATAACCGTTGGTACTTCACTATGCTCTAATACAAGAGATAACAATTGCTTCCCTTCATCACCTAGGCCCATTCCTGGTCCAATTACGATTCCAGTTGCGTCTCTAATTTCTTCAATAATACTTTCTACATATTGATTATCTCCAAAGCTCTCCTTGTTGTAAGTTGTAACCAACGCTTCTGGTAATAATGATTGAATTACACTCCTGTTCTCGTGTGCTGTTAATACCCTTACGATACCTGCTCCCATCCTATATGCTGCCTTTGCAGATAAAAAAAGAGCACCCGAGATCTCTTTTGAACCAGCAATAACAAGTACTTTACCAAATGTTCCTTTATTAGAATACTCTGCCCTTATGGGTAATCGTTTTATATCATTTTCTTCATACATAAAATTCTTTGGTTTTATCTGTTCTATGGCTTTGGATGGGAAACCAATATCCTTAAGGGTAACTTTACCAGCATATTCTGCACCTGGATATAGAAGATTACCAAGTTTGTGAACTCCAAAAGTGATTGTTTCGTCAGCTTTTATGGCAATGTTAAGGACTTTACCTGTACTTGCCTGAATACCCGAGGGGATATCAATGGCATACACTTTACTATTAGAACCATTAACCCAATCAATTACTTCCTTATATATACCTTTTACATCTTTGGATAAGCCATTGCCAAAGATTGCATCGACTATAATATTATATTCACTCTCGCCTTGATGGTTAAAGATATTTATATCAATATTTTTAGCTATCTCAAGTTGTGACTTAAACTCTTTTGTTCCTTTATTCTCATCGCCTAGAATCATGATATCGGTCTTATAGCCTAATTGTTCAAGAATTCTAGCAACAGCTATTCCATCGCCACCATTATTACCTGTTCCACATATAATTAGAATTCGATCGGTTTTTTGAATCTCTTTTATCATAACATCAACTACTGATAATGCCGCTCGTTCCATTAATACAAGGGATGGGATCCCCATCCTTTTAATAGAATAATTATCTATTGCTTTCATCTCTTGGCTATTTACGATATACTTCACTGGTTATTCCCCTCCCCAATTACATAAGCAGTCGAATAGAGCTTTGTATTAGATATTGACACATGAATCTTTTCAATACCCAATTCAAAACTCTTCTCTTTCGCTTTACCATATAACTCCACATAGGGTTTTCCCAATGAATCACGTAATACTTCTATTTCCACAGGACTGATTCCTCGAAACCCTGTACCAAACATCTTTACAACAGCTTCTTTCACTGCAAAATTATCTGCAGCCTTCTTTTTATCAAACTGAATGATATCAATTTCTTTCTTTGTATAATATTTCTCTAAAAACTTCTTTCTTTCACAAGCTGATATTACTCTATCGATCTCTATAAGATCAACACCAATTCCAACAATCAAAATATCCCTCTTCCCTAAACATATTAATTATTGCCTTTCTCTTTGGTCAAAAATCTCCATTACCTGTGGCCCTAATAAATCATGCATATAGGTATACATGGTTTCATTTTTTATCTCCATGTCCTGTTTCATCAATATCTTATTCTTCAACTCTTCTCGAGTATTTAGTATCCAATCTTCTAATTGATTGATTGAATCTGCATTTAATTGCATCCGCTCATAGCATATGCGCATGCTCTCAACCATGAGATTCTCATTCATCTCCTTTATTAGATAAGGGAGTCTTCCTAATTCTTCATCATATTCAAGGATTTTTTCGTTTGCTTCATGAATAAGCCTTCTGTTACGTTCAAGCCTCTTTTCATTCTTAGACTTTGTAGCTAATGTATCCGTATCCATACTTTCCATTATTTCCATCATTAGCTTTTTCTTAAGAGCTTTCATGTCTCTTATATCATTAGTAAGCTTACCTTGAAGTTTCATTAAATTATTTAACTGCTCTTCCAAATCTCTAATATAATTAGGTTTATCAATATCAGCAAATAATTCATACCACCGTGTATCTAATGTTAGAATTGGAACTTTCATACTCTCTAGAGCCTTTTTCAGCACTTGAAAATCTTTATCATTATTGCTCAAGCCTCTCAATCCTTCCCATGGACACTATTTATCTTTCGTTTCTTTTACATCCTCGTGTGTTTTAATCTTATATGATAATCTCATCAGACTCTCTGCAAGATGAACATTTTCTATCATAATATTACTCGGAAGATTCAGATCTGTTGGAGCAAAGTTCCAAATCCCTTTAATCCCCCACCTAACTAGGTCACTTACAACTTGTGGTGCTTTGGTTTTCGGTAACGTTAATGCTGCAATATGGACTATATTATTCTTCATATATTCTTCTAGTTCATCCATCATGTATATCTCTTTCCCTTGAATTGACACACCTGATAACCTTGGATTTACATCAAATAGAGCTTTAATCTCAAATCCACGTCTGTGGAAGTCTGTATAATTGGCAAGCGCCTGTCCAAGATTACCAGCACCAATAATAATTACATTATAATTATTCTCTAAACCAAGTATCTTACCTATCTCACTATATAAAAACTCTACATTATATCCATACCCTTGTTGGCCAAAACCAC
>CAZAKD010000128.1:0-2068 GCA_964485435.1 uncultured Lachnospiraceae bacterium | reverse complement strand
TCTTGCCTAATCTGGGATGCAGTTACTTTCATCTTCTCACTTAGCTCTTTTGATGAGATTCTAACAACATCATTCTCAAGTAATTCTCCAAGATATCTATAATATCTAGGAAGCCTTCTAATTACTGCCGGAGATATTCCTTTTTCGTTCATTATATGCCCTCCTTTGCCTAGTACACTAATAGTATTATATTAAATCGTTAAGTTCTTGTCAAATAATGTTTCGTATTTTTTGAAGTACATTATCCATGGCTTCATAGTCTTTACTTCACAAATTACCTATGTTAAAATTAATATTGGAAAATACAACAGAAAGAGGAATTATCATGGTTTTATCATGTAATAATATAAGCAAATCATTTGGCACCAATGATATCCTAAAAAATGTATCTTTTCATATTAATGAATATGAAAAAGCTGCAATTGTAGGAGTAAATGGTGCTGGAAAGTCAACTCTTCTTAAGATTATCATAGAAGAATTGAAAGCAGACAGTGGAGAGGTTACTGTTGCAAAAGGCTGTACAATCGGCTACCTAGCTCAACACCAAGACTTAGATTCTTCTAGAACTATATATGATGAGATGTTAGAAGTAAAAAAAGATATTATACAGCTAGAGCAACAGATTCACCAATTAGAACTAGATATGAAGAAAGTAACAGGAGATGAATTGGAGAATATGTTATCTACATATACTCGCCTCACCCATGAATACGAAATGAAGAATGGTTATTCTTATAAAAGCGAAATTATTGGTGTATTAAAAGGACTTGGTTTTCCTGAAGGAGATTTTCAAAAAACAATTAATACCTTATCTGGTGGACAAAGAACAAGAGTTAGTCTTGGCAAACTCTTATTATCCTCGCCAAATATTATTTTATTAGATGAGCCTACCAACCATCTTGATATGGATTCTATCTCTTGGCTCGAGACTTATCTTCTAAACTATAAAGGTTCCGTGATCATTGTTGCACATGATAGGTATTTCTTAAACAAAGTAGTGACTAAGATTATAGAAGTGGAGTATGGAAAAGTCACAACTTATGAGGGCAACTACACACAGTATGCACAAAAGAAATCAATGCTACAAGATGCCCAAGTAAAACACTATATCAATCAACAAAAAGAGATTAAGCATCAGGAAGAAGTAATTGCCAAACTTCGTTCATTTAATCGTGAAAAGTCTATAAAACGTGCAGAAAGCCGGGAAAAATTGCTCAATAAAATAGATAGGTTAGAAAAACCTATCACACAAGAATCCCAGATCTCAATTCGTTTAGAGCCCCATGTTATGAGTGGAAATGATGTGCTTACAGTAACAGACCTTTGTAAATCTTTTGACAATCTTAGCTTATTTACTAACTTATCCTTTCAGATAAAAAGAGAAGAAAAGGTTGCAATTATTGGTAATAACGGAACTGGAAAGACTACTATCCTAAAAATTATCAACAATTTCCTTCAACCTGACTCTGGTGAGATTAAATTAGGTGCTAAAGTTAAGATAGGATATTACGATCAAGAACATCAAGTTTTAAGTATGGATAAGACTATATTTGATGAACTTCAAGATACCTACCCCCATCTAGATAATACTGCAATTAGAAATATACTTGCTGCATTTCTCTTCACCAACGATGATGTGTTTAAGAGAATTAAGGATTTAAGCGGTGGAGAAAGAGGACGAGTATCACTAGCAAAGCTTATGCTATCAGAAGCAAATCTTTTAATCTTAGATGAGCCTACCAATCACCTTGATATTATGTCCAAAGAGATTCTTGAAAAGGCCATTAATAGCTATACCGGCACAGTACTTTATGTATCTCATGATCGTTATTTTATCAATAAAACTGCAACACGAATTATGGATTTGACTCAAAATACCCTCCTGAACTACATCGGTAATTATGATTATTATCTAGAGAAGAAGGACGAAGTAGAAAAGGTTCATCTCGAAGCTTCCAGCACATCCAAAGATGTGGTTGAAGAAGTATCCACTGGTATGTTGGATTGGAAGCAACAAAAAGAGGAACAAGCTCGAATTCGAAAAAAGGAAAATGACCTTAAGAAAACT
>CAZAKD010000127.1:0-5500 GCA_964485435.1 uncultured Lachnospiraceae bacterium | reverse complement strand
TCTTTTTCATAGATAAAAAGTATATAATAATTCCAACTACAAGTCCCATAACAGAAGGAACAAGCCAACCCAATCCAATATTAAAAAATGGCAAATACATAGACGCATAATGAAGCACTGTATTTAATCCAAGAGAATCTTTTGCGTTATCAGGTAAAGCCTTAAATAAGTCAAAGATGGCCGCTACTATGGTAAAAGCAGTAACGGAGACATAGATACAACGAGCCCCTTTAAATAATCGATGAAATAAACTAAGTAAAATTAAAGTAATTGCCAATGGATATGAAAACATTAAAACTGGAATGGAAAAAGATATAATATTACTTAATCCAATATTAGCAATTCCAAAGGATACTAGGCAAAATGTAATGGCATATCCTTTGTAATTAAGGGAGCGAGGAAAAAGAGTAGCAAAGGTTTCACTACAAGAAGTGATTAATCCGATTGCAGTCTTCATACAGGCAAATATCATGGTTATAGCCAGGATCATTGCACCTATATTTCCAAAATAATGTCTTGAGATAATGGCAAGTGCTTCACCGCCATTAGATGCTACATCATAAAGGCCTCGGCTTTGTGCTCCGATTATAGTTAGGGAGATATAGATGATTGCCATAATAGTCATGCTAAAGAAACCAGATTTTACAGTATCAGAAGCAACAGTACTAGGATTTTCTACACCTAGATTTTGAATTACTTTTATAACAACAATACCAAATGCCAAGGAAGCCAATGCGTCCATTGTGTTATAGCCTTCAAGAAAACCTTTAAAGAAGCTACCATTTTGATAGATATGGGCAACAGAAGCAGTAGAGATGGACCCAATAGGATTGATTAGGGCTGAAACCACCAATATTCCCAAGAATATTAGAAATATAGGGTTTAATATTTTTCCTACATAAGTTAATATCTTTGAAGGCCTTAGAGAGAACAATAACACTGCCGCAAAAAAGAACAATGAGAAGAAAGCAAGCCATAAACGTGCTGACCCGTCTGGTAATAAGGGTGCTACTCCGACTTCAAAAGACACAGTTGCTGTTCTTGGAATGGCAAAAAAGGGTCCAATTGTTAAGTAGAGCATACAAGTAAAAAAGGTACTATATATAGGGTGAATACGACTTCCCATATCATATAAGCCAGTACTATGTGATAATCCCATTGCAACGATTCCTAATAAAGGTAAACCTACACCAGTAACAAGAAAACCAATGGTAGCTGGCCATACATTCTTTCCGGCTAATTGTCCCATATAGACGGGAAAGATAAGGTTACCGGCACCGAAGAATAAGCCAAATAGCATAGAAGCAATGGATGTATAATCATTTAATAATAATTTTTTCTGCATAATAGTCCTCCTCTGAAGCTTTATTCTTTATATTATACTCTACCCTTTTCAAATGTTAAGCGACGTTATATAATATATGTATTAAGTTTCTTAATACCTTGGATGACAATATAGCATAATTAAATATATATAAAGGGGTTAATAACTTGGATATAAAAAAATTAGAGGTATTATTGAAGGTAGTTGAAATGGGGAGTTTCTCTAAAGCATGTGAAGAATTAGGATATACCCAATCTGGATTAACTCACATGATGAATAGCCTTGAGAAGGAAGTTGGATTTGCCATTCTTCAAAGAGGCCACTATGGTGTTCGATTAACAGCCAACGGGGAACGTATTATTCCTGCGATTCGTGAGATTTTATTGGGTGACAATAAACTTACTTGTGAAATCAATCAGATTAATGCAGAGGAAAATGGAACCATCCGAATTAGTGCATATACTAGTATAGCCGTCCATTGGCTTCCAACCATTGTAATGGGATTCGCCAAGGAGTATCCTAATATTAATGTGGAGATATTTAATGGTGGTGTTACGGATACGTATAATTTACTTGAATGTGGTAAAGTTCATATGACATTTGGGAGCTTTCAATCAAAATCCAATTTCAAATGGATTCCTCTAAAATATGATCCTATGTTGGCAATTCTACCTGGTGATTATAACGTAGAAGGAAAGGATTATTTTCCAGTAGTAGATTATGAAGGCAAACAATTCTTAATGCCTTCCTTTGGATTTTCTATTGATATTATGCGTGTTATTAACGGAAATGGTGTAAAGCCTCAGATTAAAGAGACATCACTAGATGATCCTGCAATTATAGCAATGGTGGCAGAGGGATGGGGTGTTAGCATGCTCTCAGAACTTGTGTTAAAGGGGAATCATAGCAACATTCTTGCACTGCCCCTAGCACCAGCAGCTGTTCGTGAACTTGGAATTGCTATTTCAAGTGATGCTGTTATATCGCCTGTAATTCAGAAGTTTATTGCATATTCGCAGGAAACAATAAAGAATCTGTAACGAAAGGAAGTGGAATGTCTATGATACTATTAAGGGCAAATAGTGAAATAAGAGCGGTATTTCATAAATTGATTAAGACTATGGGAGAAGATATTGCATGGACTGAGATATTTATGATAACCAATAACGATATTATTCTTGCAGGAAAAGAGAAGTCATTATTTTTTAATTTTGATAACAAGAGTACTTTTTGTAATTACATTGACATTACCATTGAAGAGAGCAGAGTAGACCAGATTGTTAAAGGTACACTTCTTGAGAATACATTGAATATGCTTTTGTATGCTTTTGGAAAATGGGGCGGAATCAAAGGTCTTACAGTTGAGATGAATTATGAGCAACTGAATAACTTACTGAATAAACTCTTAGCAGAGGTAGATATTGAAGTAAGCTTGACTCAAGATTATTTCCGCTTTTATAAGGAAGGTATGACACTAACTTATGAAGATGTGATACAAGCCATATTAAATCAGTCTAAAGGGGAAGATCAGAACAAAGATAATGAACATTCAGATGATGATGAGCAATCTGTAAAGCCATCTGATTATTCAATTGGCCTTTGGCATAAAATACAATGGGAAAGTGGAAAGTTTGTATTTGAAAAGGAAAGATTAACAGAAGCTGACAGGAGAAAAGATAGAATCGGTAATAATTTTTATAGGGTGGGCTATCATTGCCCTAACTGTAAAGCTAAGCTCCACATGGTAGTATATCCTCAAGGAAGTGAATACAGAATTGAAACGGATGAAGAGGCGGTTTATCTGGCTAGGGCATATACATGTAACCAATGCAATAGTTTTTATACACCAAAGCCACAACGATTACTTATGGAGGGTGAAGTCTATAACCTTAATTTTGAAGAAGATAAAGTTGCGTATTCTGATTATCTTGAATTATTGGGAAACGCTGGAGATAGAACTTTCAATGGGCATTTTAATGAATATGAATCGGTGTATTTAAAGAGTAACAAACAGGAGAATGATTCATCACTAGATTTAGAAGAACAAATGACAAACATCCAGACAATATCTGATTATGATATAGTGGAAATAAAGGATATGATGGGTGCTGGCTTTTATCCCACATTCCAAGTTAAAAAGCATTACAGAACTGTCAATAAAGAGATTAGACGGAGAATGCGAATAAGAAAGGATAGTCCTAGAGAGGAAAGTAGAAGCAATTCCTATGCAGATAATAAAAACTATACTATGGGTGAATCTGAAATACTATCAAAGTCAATCTCTCAAAAAAGACCTGTTAAAAATCATGCTCAAGGTATAAAGATTAAGATGGAGAATCCAAGTGCATATAGAAAAAAGAATACAAATGGTTTAAAAGAGGAGATTACATATAAGATAGATTCCGTATCTAAGACGAAGAATCCGCAGAAAAAACAAGAGTTCATAACGAAAAAGAAAGACAAAGCAGTAAGCAAAGAATCAGAAGTAATTGAGCTTAATAATGTTATAGAATCTGCTAAAGATAAGAGCTATGTTGAGATAGTGCGATTAATTGAAAAGATAAAAACAGAAGAAAATATCAACAATAGTGTTAAAAGCACTGATAATAGAATGGCTTCCTTAGAAGAAATGGAACAGATTCTACATAAACAAGGGGAAATAGAAGTAAAGAATATATTACGAAATATCCCTAATGAAGTAAGTAAACAAAAATACTACTTATATAAAGAGAAAATTGAACAGTATAAAGAGATTGATACCTCAGATTATCTAGACATTTTAAAGAAAAAACGAGATACGACTGAAAAGCAAGAAATCGCTACATTTATTAAGAAGCAAAATCCAGTAAATAGAACCACATATTACAATACCTACCATAAATTAAAAGAACAAGATTTTGATAAAGATAATGTTCAAATATATCTAGATAAGATATATGATAAAGTGCAAGAGTATGATAGACGTGAGATTCAAAGAATATGTTCAGATCCTGCTGAAGTAACATATCAAGAGGGATTACAAGCATATGAAGAGATATCTAAAGGAGATTATCTTCCGGAGCTAAAGGTTAATGTTCTAGGATTATTAGATAAGCGCCTATCTAGATTGAAGAAGGATGAATGCGAATTATTAGTGAATAAGCTTCGAAAGAAAATGAATTGGAGCCAAGAGGATTATTCTAGAGTTTATCTATATGATGCTAGAAAAAACAATACCATTATTCAAAATGCACTGAACACCTATGCATCAGCTCGAGGGCGATATGAATATCCAATTATGGTCTGTGACGACTCCCTCAAAGAGAATGGAAAAAGGGGATTTATATTAACCCCTGACCATGTCTATTTTAATAGTATAGCTAGTTCTGGATATATGAAGATTGAAGATATAACAAAACTGACAATAGGAAAAGGAGTCTTCAAAAGTAAAATCTATGCACAGCATGTAAAAGAGAGTACAATAAAGATATCAAATAACTTAAAAATTAAACAAGTTGAGTCATGGGTGAATGTACTCAACGAATACCTCCTATACCTTCAAGAGAAACCTGAATCTAGAGATATATCATATCTAGCAAAGGAAAAACATGAAGTAATATGCTGCTATCGTTGTGGATATACATATCGAGAAGGTAATATATGTCCAAGATGCGGCTTAACGATTGGGGACGGGGGTTAAGCGTTTGGGGACGGTACTTTATGAGTTGGGGACGGTACCTAATGCATTAGGTACCGTCCCCAAAAGAAAGGAGATTATATATGGACACACAATTTATATGCTACACAAAATGTAGCACCTGCCAAAAGGCTAAAAAATGGTTAGATTCTCGTGGAATATCATATACAGAGAGACCAATAAAAGAAGAAAATCCTACTGTTGATGAACTGAAACAATGGATTGCTAGTAGTGGATATCCAATTAAAAGGTTTTTCAATACAAGCGGTATTATATATAAGGAACAAAAGCTAAAAGATAAGTTACCAACTATGACGGATGAAGAACAGATTCAACTGCTTTCCACAGATGGAATGCTAGTGAAAAGACCCATATTAATTCATGGAGATAAGGTTTTAGTAGGGTTTAAAGAGACAGAATGGGAAGCACTTGATTATTAATATAATTTAATTTATATTTCTATTAGAGAGGAGCAAATTTATGAGTAAAATCAGATCTAA
>CAZAKD010000126.1:0-5582 GCA_964485435.1 uncultured Lachnospiraceae bacterium | reverse complement strand
AGCCAGTTCTGGATTTGCTGCTGTATCAATATAATCTGATAAATTAAACTTATGATTACCTGCTAGTGTATCTTCCCATGGAATCAACTCAGAAGTATAGGAATTTCCATTATAAGCATCCCAAGTAACAGTAATACCAGAATCATCTGCATTCAAAGCAAAATAACCATTACCTGGAATGGCTGCTTTATTTATCTCATTTAGCGTTCCATATACAGTAGTGTCATTGGTTGTAACAGCTGGTAGTAATTCACTTCCTATCTGCACACGACTATTAGGATTTTCATCCCATATCTTTTTTGCATTAAACTCAGTATCCGTAAAAATTCTGGTAATTTCTTTTTTTAATTCCTGCACTTCTGCATCAATTGCCAGCCTATCACTTGCTTCATTGGTATCATTTGCAGATTTTACAGAAAGTTCCCTTATTCTATGAAGTATAGCCTGAACTTCTTCTAATGCACCATCTGCCACCTGTACATAATTGATTCCATCTCCCAAATTCTTGGAAGCCTGATTTAATCCACGTATTTGACTTCTCATTTTTTCAGATATGCTTAATCCTGCCGCATCATCTGAGGCACGGTTAATTCTATATCCTGAAGATAGTTTTTCTGTAGCTTTCCTCATTTTTTTATCTGCTATATTATAATTTCGATTTGCTCCCATAGCCATTAAATTATGTTGGATTATCATGTGCACACCTCACGAATCTTTTCTCTACTTACTATATCGGAATATATTTGTAGATAATTAGTACTTTTGCACTATTTTGAAATTGGATATTAGATAGCTATGCTCAAAAACAACTTTATTTTGTCTTGCACAAAAATACAAATTAAAAGGTTCTTTAGCTTGACCTTCTTTATCACCTGGAATCAATACCAAATCATAATGCTGTAATTTCTGTCTTTACAAGTGTCTTATTCTTAATTTCTGTCTGAATTGCACTATATAAATCAAGTTCTACTTCTGGTGTTTCTATAGACACCACCAAAGAATATCTAACCTTTGAATCGTATTCCTTAAGGTATGGTCTTGTTTTCCACCATCCTGCTATGGGAAATACAACAATCATATTAGATTCTGCTAATTGGCTAGCAGTTCCTTCCCATATATCAGAATGTATTGAACCGACGTTACGATTTTGCACTCCCAACATCCATCGTGAACTATCATTTTTGATTTCACCTTTATCTTCTTCATCTTCTCTCATAGCTTTACTAATTCTTTTAGTAAAGTTCTCCCTATCTTCCATAGGATTATTTACATCAAATGACAGACCACACGACGGATATCTGTACTTATCTCTCCATCCTATTTCACCAGGACCTGGCTCTATGTAATAAGACAAGGTCACTCTCATCTTAACCTCAACATTTTCATTTTCAGAAAGAAGAACACTTGGCCATGGAAGAGTATGTATGTGTAGTTCATTTGACGTAACAGTGCCGTTTTCCTTCTTTATATACGGCTGTAGCTCATCTTGAACTATAAGATTTACACTATTAGATGCACTCCATAAAGCCTTGTCCAAGTTTGGAACACCGTATCCACATATCCTAAGTAATTTCCTGTACTCGCTTTTTGTCAACTTCTCATTCTTACTAATGCTTTTCTTCATTCTAGATGTCCAGTCTGCCGAATGAATCATCAATGCTCTAACTGTCTCTGCCCACATATCAGGATACTTATTCCATATATTAGCTGCTAACCAAGATGCTTGTGCTGTTGCAGAACTTGTCATGGAAATGACATCAAAAGGTTCTGCTGTTAAATAGCGGTGGCTAGTAGTTAATAATGATAAATCATCAGCCTCACTATAAAAATTATCTTTTTCATTATATGCCAAGTTCCCACCCTCTAATAAGATTTCCGGTTTAATAGGCCATTTTGAATGATTCCAATACATGGAAGAAGAGGTATATGGAGAGTAATCTCCTCTAGCTGCTAACGCATCAAAGCCCATATAGGCTGAATCGTCTATTTCTACTAATTCCGTATATGCGCCTACTGTAACAGCATTCCAAGCCTGTCCTGGATTTCCCACAGAATGATTTATCACTGCCACTCTATAATCTTTCACCTCTTGAATTTCTGATATAGTAGTATTACCTGATGCAATAAACATAAGTCTATTCGTATCTTCCTCTTCTGTCCCCGACACAATAGAATCTATAGCCCCTGACCACGAAGATGGCCTACCATCTTGAATCAAGTCTGTATCAGCAGTAATAGCCATACAAAGTACACGTTTTGTATCTGGATTTTCTATCTCAGCCAAACTAACCGCTTCTGATGTCAAATCACCGTACAATTCTTCAGGATTATCACTTGACTTATCCAGCATTTTCACAGATTCTATAAAATGATATACCTCAACTATGTCCATAGTTTCTAACTTATCTTCTAACGTGAAAAATGATGCAATACCTGCCATTCTAGTACCATGCCCTGCTTTATCATCAGTACCTTTTGCAATATCCACAGTATGTTTATTACTATCACTAATCAATTTGTCTAAAAGAGGATGTCCATTATTAACTCCAGTATCTAAAAGACATACTGATGTATTAGTAGAACAATCCACTTGAATTCTTTCTTGTAAGTCAACGCTCCACTCCCTCTGTTCTGCTCTTGATAAGCCTGTAAAAAATGAAGTAGGTGTTGACATCTTTCTATATTCCGCTATTCTTGAACTGTGATGTAATAAAAGGGATAATTGAGCTAGGTCTACAAAAATACCCAGCACTATTCTTTCGGGAAATACTATACATTGCCCCTTTGTTTCAATATTGAGAGAATTACAAATTGAAAAAAAATCCTCTTTTACTTCATCAACGTCCTCTCCCATCCTATAAGCCAACCAAACTTCGCACCATATTGAACTTTTAGTGGGTATAGATGTCTTATTACCAATCCATAGCGCTTCAACCATAGCTACATTTATACTTTCTATTGTTCCCACAACATCCGTTCCCTTATCTTCTCCCGCATACTTATTGATTTTTTTAATAAAGAAATCATACTTACAATTTGGAACAAACACAGTGGCACAAATTACTCCTGACCCGTCCTTTTGTATATTATAAAGTCTTACCCCTTGACGTGTATCTTCAAGACTTTTTGTCAAAAGATCATAGCCTGTTTTTCCCTTTACTTGAAGATATACTCCATCTCTTGTAGAAGTAGAAACAGCCAATCTTCCCTCGCTGGCTTTAGCATCTCGCCATGCAAGTTCAAATTGGCTTTTTATTCTATCACCATGTGCCATTCTAGATGCCCTTGGAGGGTAATTTGTAGTGATTGGTCCTCCTCCTGGTGGTATATACTTCAACTCTTGCCCCTTTTCCTTAATAAAAATATTATTCAGATTTCTATCCATACAGTATTAAGCCTCCTTCAATTTATATAAGCTTTTCCTATCTTGAATAAATGTCATAATGACCTTCTGGTTAATCTCCTCTTCATTAATTATAGAATATTTAATCGCTTCTTCACATGCTTTTACAATATCTGCATGATTCAGCCCCTCTGCATATTTATATATCTGCCCATTAAAAACCTCTTGTAACCCCAATCCTTCTAATTTCTTCAGTATCAATTTTTCAATTTGTGACACATCTGGTATCTTATATTCTAAAACATCATCAAATCTTCGAAATAATGCCTTATCCAACAGTTGAGGGCTATTTGTAGCTGCTATTATAATACTAGAAGAATCATCGCTTTCTAGATATTGTAAAAAAGAATTTAATATTCTTCTCATCTCACCTACATCGTTATCTAATGCTCTATCTGATCCAATGGTATCAAATTCGTCGAATAAATATACTCCTTCTATTTCTTCTATACATTCAAAAACTTGTCGCAATTTTACACTTGTTTCCCCCATATACTTGGTTACTATTTTATCGGTTTGAATAGTATACAAAGAAAGGTTCAATTCAGAAGCTAGCACGGAAGCCGTCATTGTCTTTCCAGTACCTGGCGCTCCTGTAATTAATATTTTACTACGATTTTTTAATCCATTCTTTTTTAAAAGTTCCCTTTTACGGTATTCAGTTATAATTCTTTTTACTCTAAACTCCAACTCCTCTGAAAGCACTAAATCTCCCATGCTTTCATCCGTTATTCTATGTTCAAGTGTTTCATACTTGTTAGAAAATTTGACGAGCTTCTTTTTAGAAATGTACTTTGGATTTTGAACTATATCCTTTATCTCTTTTGCACTAGCAGTATGACCTATCTTAGCTTCATGAGCTGCTATTTGGAGTGCTATAGATTTGAACTTTTCATTATTGTCTTCAAAATGCATTCTCATTAAAGCTTTTATTTGTTCGATAGTAGCCATACATCCACCTTCTTTCTTATGATAATTTTATCATATTTCTACAAAGTATGCATCTTATTTATTAATTCTATCAACATCTCACTTGATAATCCCGAGTAATTTTGAAATATCTTTTTCATCGCTATAAGAAGTGGTTTATACTGTTTTTGTATTTTACTAATAGGTATTTGGCTATCAATTTTTTGCTGAATTTTATTTGAAGCATAGGCAACCATGTCTGCTAATGAACTGTATAGGAGCGCTCTCTTTGAAAAAAAGGATGGATGCTTACAAATTGATATATACTTATCAGGGTGCATGTTATACAGCTGTTCTATACCCCAGTAGAGTTTATTAAAAGTCACTCTTGCATTTTCTTCATACTTTTTAGGGTTATTCATATCGTATTCTTGTTCTAGACTAATATGGTATATATAATTATCTGGAAAAGTAGTCATAACCCTCTCGAAGTTTGACCAGAATAATGAATAGTATATTTCTTCATAAGAAGCATCTTCTTTTTTGATATCTAATAATATTTCTTCCTTATTCTTCGATATAGATAAGCATGACATAGGTATTTCAGAAACTATGTCCGAATATTTTTTAAGAAATTCACTTTTTTTATTTCCCAAAATATTCTTTTTCCCAAAAATATCTGTAAAATGAATATTGTTTATATTATATTCATTAACCAAGTTTTCAAGTCTATTTTCTATATTAATAAGATAACTTTTATCAAGAAAGGGAAGAATAACCAAGCTAACACAAAAATTATTTTTAAATTCTGACTCATCAGAAATAATTGTAATTAACTCCCCCTCGGGCTTTTTTACTGGATTAATATAGTCATTAGAATAAAAGCCTGTAACAGAATGTAATGCTAATGATAGCTCACTATTATCATATATTAAATCATCATTGTTCTGAAGTTTATAGTATTTATAATCCATAACACCCTCCAAAATAAGTAATTATCAAATTTAGTAAAGTAAAATTATTTTTACTAAAAACAAATAATTTATTATCACCTAGTTCTAACATTTATTAATATATCCAATCGTTTAACAATATTCCATACACATCTAACAAATCGTTACATTATATTTATGTCTGATGCTATCACCAAGTTTGGTCTGTGTATATGGAATTAATCCATCATTCTGTAATCTTCCAAATACGATTCCTGGATCTCTTCCAATTTTTGTTGAAAAATTTTTAATAGTTTCTTTATTAAAAATTGGGGTTT
>CAZAKD010000125.1:1201-5583 GCA_964485435.1 uncultured Lachnospiraceae bacterium | reverse complement strand
ATTTTTGGTTAGCTTGCTAGTCCTTAATCATTCTGTATGATTAAGGACTTTTTTACATGCTATATTATCAATTAACTTCTAAATACACTTTAAAACTCATAAATTACTAATAGTTTATGAGTTTTTTGTTGAGGATAAGGTATGAAAAAAAAATTAAAATCTAATCACAATAAGAATAAATTAGAGTTAAATCCAGGTATATACAGTAAGTTTAAGAAACTATCAAAAAAAGAAAAAGAAAAGGAGAAGATTACCTACCTAGAACAACTTTCCAATCAACTAAAGATTCCCCCAGACATACTTGTAGGAGCTCCAATAGTTACATCAACGGGAATGCATCAGGTATGTGTTGAAAATTATAAAGGAATCATTGAATATAATCATGAGTTAATTAAGATACAGACAAAACAATGTAAAGTGAGTATTCATGGTGTTAATCTTAATATTGATTATTATACAGATGATGAGATGAATATATCCGGACGAATTACGTCAATTCATTATCAATAAGATATATATAGATATGTAAGGAGGATACAATATGTTGATGCGGTTTTTAAGGTGGTTTACAGGTTACCTATATGTATCAATCCAAGGTTATTCCCCAGGAAGATTTATAAACTTATGTAGTAATAATCACATATTATTATGGGATTTAAAAACTGTAAAAGGGGGATATGAGTGCTTCATTAGTATAAAAGGGTATAAACAAATTCGACCCATTGCAAAAAAAACAAAAACAAGAGCGCATATTATAGAAAGGCATGGCTTTCCTTTTGTGTGTAACAGGTTTAGAAAAAGAAAAGTATTTTTGCTCGGATTTACTCTTAGCATTGTATTGATATACGTGATGTCACTATTTTTATGGAATATAACAATCCAAGGAGAATACTCACACACAAAAGAGGAGCTTTTAAAATATCTGAATAATCAGAATATACATAGCGGTGTGCTAAAACACAAAATAAATTGCAGCGATATTGAAGATAATATTCGTAAAAATTATGTTGATATCGGTTGGGTTTCTGCTGAGATGAAAGGGACACGCCTTATAATAAAATTAAAAGAAACAACTTTGAAAGAAAAAGAAAATATAAATGTAACACCACACCATATTGTAGCCTTAAAAGATGGCATCATTTCATCCATTGTTACAAGGGAAGGAACACCTCAAGTAAAGGTTGGAGATGTTGTGAAAAAAGGTGATATACTAGTCTCAGGAATTATTGATATAGTAAGAGATAACACTGAATTATTAAATCGAAAAATAGTTGCTTCTGATGCAGATATTATTATGAAAACTGTTTATAATTATGAAGAAGAGGTTATGCTAAATTATATTAAGAAAGAATATTCAGGGAGAGAAAAAAGAGGATATGGGATTGGTACCAACGAACATATTATAAATATATATAAACCATTCAAACAATTTGATAAATATGATATAATTGAGAGTGAAAATAATCTTAAATTAACTGAAAACTTTTACTTACCATTTATTTTATCAAAACGGACCTATAAAGAGTATTCAGAGCAAGAGAAAACCTATACCAAAGAAGAAACAATTGAATTACTTAATAATAAACTATCCCTATATATTGATAAATTAATGAAAAAAGGGGTTGTTGTTATTGAAAATAATGTTAAAATAGTATTAAAAGATACATCTTGCCTAGCCAAAGGTAAGATTATTGTTGAAGAAAGTGCTATAGGTGAACAAAGTATTGAAGATAGCGAGTGGAGGATTATTGATATAGATGAGCATAATTGAGACTAGAATTGAAATACCAACAGAACATGAAAAAAATATTTTTGGACAATACGATCAATATATTAAAATAATTGAAAAAACCCTCAACGTAACAATTGTTACAAGAGATGGAGATATTAAACTGATTGGAGAAAAAGCAAATGTAGATAAGGCCCAGAGTGTATTTAATCAATTAGCTGTACTTTCAAAAAGAGGAAATGAATTAACAGAACAAAATGTTACTTATGCATTAGCTCTATCTATGGAAGGCCAAGAAGAAGTAATAAGCAAAATTGATGAAGACTTAATTTGCCATACAATGAGTGGAAAGCCTATAAAGCCAAAGACATTAGGTCAAAAAAACTATGTAGATCAGATTCGTAAGAAAATGATTGTCTTTGGAGTTGGCCCAGCAGGTACTGGTAAAACTTATCTTGCAATGGCTATGGCAATTAATGCTTTCAAAAACGATGAAGTTGGTAAAATCATATTAACAAGACCGGCAATCGAGGCAGGAGAGAAATTAGGATTTTTACCAGGTGATCTACAAAGCAAAGTAGACCCTTACCTTAGACCACTTTATGATGCACTGTATCAGATAATGGGTGCAGATGCATATATTAAAAACACGGAAAAAGGTCTCATAGAAGTTGCTCCCTTAGCATATATGCGAGGTAGAACTCTTGAAAATGCCTATATTATATTGGATGAAGCTCAGAACACCACACCTGCACAGATGAAGATGTTTTTAACGCGAATTGGTTTCGGTTCTAAAGTAATTGTAACCGGTGACTTATCGCAAAAAGATATTCCAGTGGGCACACAATCAGGGTTAGATAATGCCATTAGAATACTAAGTAAAATTGACGATATTGGATTTTCATATTTAACAAGTCAGGATGTAGTTCGCCATCCTCTTGTACAAAAGATTGTGAAAGCATATGATTCTTATGAAGAAAATATTCAGAAAAATGCATACAGGAAAAATGATGCACAGAATAAGAATAGAAAAGTAATAAGAGGAAAATACAAATAATGATAGGGGTTCATTATAATGGATGAAGTACAAACAAGAAGCCTAGACTCTGATAAATACTTAAGAAAAGCCACACAGTTTCTATATATAATTACTATAAGCATTGTAACTATTTTAGGTGTTATTAAAAATGAAACTATATATAATATAATCAAATTGAATCTACTTTCAGTTATTCTATCTTGGATTATTATGTTTTATGCAAAAGAGAATAATGAAAAAGTTATACAGAATAAAAAGAATCTTTTCGTAGTAGTAAGTTCCTTTTTATTCTCTTTAATATGTGTATTTTTAATCATAGAGTTACCAATCTATCATCTTTGGTTAATAGGACCAATGATTATTGTAATTGTTGCAGATATTCATTTTGGATTAAGTGTACATTTATTATTAGCTTTTTTACTAAGCATTATATCTGGATATACCGTGGATAGATTAATTTACAACTTTATTTTAGGAGCACTAGCTTGTATCTTAGCAAAATACATTATGGAGATAAAGAAAGTGGGATATGCACTTATTATCTTTTTATCTTCTAATATATCACTCATGATTATTATGAATAATTTCATGAGAGCTGACACATTGAACATGAATATAGTACAGTCTATATTCTCTAGCATACTTTTATTTTGCATAGTGGGTGGTATATATGTACTATATAGGAGGAGTAACGTTGACATAAGTATTCCTATTGAGCTGGAAGCTAAAGTAGTGTATGAACCACAAAGTGTAGAATTAAAGAATGAAGAACGAATGAATGATGAAATAAAGTACGAAGAATTTAATAATTATCTTTCGGAGGACTTTATGCTTTTACGAGAACTAAAAGCATATTCTAATAAGTTATATCATCGTTCCATTCAGATGGGGGATATAGCATATCAAGCTTCTCAACGAATTAACATTCAAGCAGATCTAACACGAGTAGGTGGCTATTACTGCAAAATAGGTAGAATTGTGAGTGATGATTATGTCATCGAAGGAGTACATATACTTGAAAATAGTGAGTTTCCACAATCTATAATTGATATTGTAAGGCAACATAATCTCAAATATGGAAATCCTTTGACAAAAGAGGCTGCTGTTGTTATGCTTACTGATAATATTATTGCTTCTATAGATACGATGAAGTCTATGAATGATAGAAAGCCTATCTCTAACCATAAGTTAATTGATGGCATATTTTCTCTTAGATTAAAGAAGGGTAATTTAGAAGAATCAGGATTAGGAATTACAGAGCTTAAGATTTTAAAAGAATTTTTTCAAGAGGTATTTAAAGACTAAAAATATAATTAGAGGAGTACATATGACATATCATATAGAATATGA
The DNA here is from genome assembly GCA_964485435.1 of uncultured Lachnospiraceae bacterium. Classification (GTDB taxonomy): domain Bacteria; phylum Bacillota; class Clostridia; order Lachnospirales; family Lachnospiraceae; genus CAZAKD01. Next base: position 1,465 of record CAZAKD010000125.1, on the reverse strand, counting down.
AACCGATATTTTGTTAAATATTGACTATAAAGAAATTATAAACAAGGTTATTACAGAAGCACTAGACTATGAAACTTGCCCCTATGAAGTAGAGGTCAATTGTATCATAACTGGGAATGATGAGATACAAGAGATTAATGCAATGTATAGAGGGATTGATAGTCCAACAGACGTGTTATCCTTTCCAATGGTAGACTATGAGGCACCAGCAGATTTTTCTAGTTTAGAAGATAGTGAATATGATTCTTTACTAGGAAGAGGAAC
>CAZAKD010000125.1:0-1191 GCA_964485435.1 uncultured Lachnospiraceae bacterium | reverse complement strand
TTGTTTCAATCCAGATTCAGGTGAATTAATGCTGGGGGATATTGTTATATCTGTAGAAAAGGTAATTGAACAAGCAGAAAAATATGGACATTCTCTAGAAAGAGAGTTGGCATTTTTAACTGCACATAGTATGCTTCATCTATTCGGTTATGATCATATGCAAGATGATGAAAGGATCATAATGGAGAAAAAGCAAACTGAGATATTGGACAAGTTAGGGATAACTAGATAAAATCAAACATTAGGAGTAGGTAATGAAGAAACTAAATATAGTTGTATTGGGAATAGCTCTTGGAATATTTGTAATTGGATGTAATAAGAAGGAAGAACAACCAATAGTAGAAGAACCACCAGTAAAAGAAGAGCAAATAGTTGAAGAAGTAGATGTAATTGAAGAAGATAATCATGATAATGAAGAAAGAAGCCTCTTAACAGGACAATGGATTCCAAAAGATATGGTGAATAATAGGCCTTATGCTATTATGTTTAATAATATTCAATATGCATCACCCCAAAGTGGAATATCAGATGCATCTATATTATATGAGGCCCTTGTTGAGGGTGGTATAACACGTCTTATGGGAATCTATGAAGATGTGAAATCAGATCGCATAGGTTCTGTGCGTAGTGCAAGGCATTATTTTGTTAGCTTCGCAGATGAATATGATGCAATATATGTACATTACGGACATACAAAGTATGCAGATGCTAAGATAAAACAGCTTGGAATTGACACCTTAAGTGGTCTGTCTGGTATAGGTACAACGGTATATTATAGAGATAAATCTATTAAAGCACCTCACAATGCATTTGCAAGTAGTGAAGGTATTCAGAAAGGCACGAATCAGCTAGGCTATCGTACAGAATACAAAGAAGGTTTTGAGTCACAACATTTTCAGTTTTATGAAGAAGATTCAGAGCTTACATCTGGCAAAATTGCAATGAAGATTCATTTGCCATATTCTAATTCATTTACTTCAGTTTGTGAGTATAACATCAAAGATAAATTATATTATCGCCAACAATTTCAAAAACCTCATACTGATCAGAATACAAAGGAACAATTGGCTTTTAAGAATATAATTATACAATATGTGAATGAGTGGAATATTGATAAGAATGGATATCAAACTATGGATATTGAGAATTCTTCCGGAACTGGATTATATATAACAAACGGTAAAGCTATAG
>CAZAKD010000124.1:0-5690 GCA_964485435.1 uncultured Lachnospiraceae bacterium | reverse complement strand
AAACATTGATTTCAACAAATAAATTGGGAAATCGGAGTTTTTGCATGCGTTGGCACTTAGGCTCTGTCCTTTAGAGCCTTAGTACCATTACGCAATGCAACTAAGCGGGAGCGCCTCCGTATTCCCAATTCATTTCTTGAAATCATAGATTCACACTAGGTCTTGGCGCGAAGCCATACACTGAAACATTGATTTCAACAAATAAATTGGGAAATCGGAGTTTTTGCATGCGTTGGCACTTAGGCTCTGTCCTTTAGAGCCTTAGTACCATTACGCAATGCAACTAAGCGGGAGCGCCTCCGTATTCCCAATTCATTTGTTGAAATCACAGCTTTACACTAGGCCTTGCCGCGCGAAGCCCCCAAAAAAAACATCATCTTTTATGTATGATTCTAGTGAGTCATATATATAAGATGATGTTTAATTTAGAAGATTCTAATTAGATTTGGCTTTGGCCAGACATTGATTCTTCTTGTTTTTTAATCATTTGGCGAACCATTTCTCCACCAACAGAACCATTTTGAGCACTGGTAAGATCTCCATTATAACCTTGTTTTAATGGAACTCCCATTTCAGAAGCAACTTCCATTTTAAATCTATTCATTGCTTCTCTAGCTTGTGGTACTGCCATATTATTTGTTCCACTTGAATTTGAATTCGTATTAGCCATCTTTTTCACCTCTATTTTTTTATTAAAGACATATATTTGTCTTTGATAATATTGTTACCAGTAGATGATATAATATGATGGTAATTTATACCTTGATTTAAGTGATAGATCCAATGTTCGTAACATATAATAAATCAAGCATACACTTAGGAATTCATTTATGTTAAATTATATTCGTAATATAAATCTTGTTCTATGGGGCGCTCCAATGATTTGTTTATTAATGGGGACACATATATTCTTTACCTTTCGCCTGAAGTTTATTCAAAGAAAAACCATCTTTGGAATTAAATTATCTGTTACACCGGATCACAGTTCTGACGGAGATCTCAGTAGTTTTGCTACTTTAGCAACTACTCTCGCCGCTACTCTGGGAACAGGTAATATTATCGGGATATCTACTGCAGTTGCACTTGGTGGTCCAGGTGCAATTCTTTGGTGCTGGCTTACTGGAATTTTAGGAATGGCAACCTCTTATGCGGAATGTTATCTAAGCATTGTTTTCCGACGTAAGACCAAGGAAGGGAATTATATTGGCGGTCCAATGTATTATCTAGAAGATGGCCTTCATTCTAAAGTTCTAGGTTGCTTATTTGCCATCTTTACATTATGTGCATCCTATGGAGTTGGATGTTCCACTCAGTCTAATTCTATAACTGCTACTACTTCTGCTTTATGGAACCTCTCACCGTTTATTGTGGGTTTTATTGTGTCAATACTTGTAGGTCTTGTGATTATAGGCGGTATAAAATCCATTGGAAAGGTATGTGTTAGTCTAGTTCCTTCTATGAGTCTTTTTTATATGATTGGTTGTATTCTCTTGCTGTTTTTGAATCATAGATATTTAATTGAAGCAATGCAAGTTATTTTCCATAGTGCTTTTTCTCCAAATGCTATCACCGGTGGAGTATTAGGTTCTACAATGAAAACTGCTGCTCGCTATGGAATCTCACGTGGATTATTTACAAATGAAGCAGGACTTGGATCCGCAGGAATTGCAGCTGCTGCAAGTAAAGCTATGGATCCTAGAAAACAAGCCCTTGTATCTATGACTGCAACTTTCTGGGATACTGTAGTCATGTGTGCAATTACTGGATTAGTCATAGTTACGAACATCCTCAAGCTGCCTTCATCCGTTGTTGGAATCAATTCTAGTCAGTACACTGCTGCTGCCTTTAGTCAGATACCATATATAGGAGAGACTATGTTAGGAATCTCACTTATTGCTTTTGCAATTGCAACCTTACTTGGATGGTTCTTCTTTGGGGAACGTGCCTGTGAATACTTATTTGGTAAAAAAGCCATTCCATACTACCAAGTAGGTTATCTTGTAATGATATTCTTAGGTGCAATTATGCCACTGGATCTGGTATGGGAACTATCCGATCTATTCAATGCTTTCATGGCAGTCCCCAATTTATTAGGAATACTTTGTTTGCAGGGATATCTAAGCACTATAAAGAATTAATATTGAACTGATTGTTTTATAGTATCTCCAAGTTCTTTTCCTTTATAATGTTCAATAATCTCGATTGCGAATTCTAATGCTGTACCAAGACCTTTACTAGTGATTATATTCTGGTCTTTTACTACTCTGTCGTTGGAATAGATTGCTCCTTCAAGTTTATCTTCAAATCCTGGATAGCAAGTGGCTCTTTTACCTCTTAATATTCCATTTATCCCGAGAACACTAGGTGCTGCACAGATGGCTGCTATCATTTTATTATCTTTATTATGATTTATTAGTAACTTTTTTAGTTCTGTATGTTCTGATAGATGTGTTGTTCCTGGCATTCCCCCAGGAAGTATAAGCATATCGGCATCACTATAGTCTATCTCAGAATACAACTTATCTGCACGAATAGATATATTGTGAGCACCTAGGACTTCTTTGGTGTCACTAATTGATACAGTTGTTATTGGAATATCCCCTCTACGAAGTAGGTCCACAACCATAAGGCCCTCAATTTCCTCAAATCCATCAGCTAAAAATATATAGTTTTTCATAATAAACTCCTTTCTTCAACTATGTGTTAAGGCTTCCTTTATTTTATATAAGCATATAATACTTATTTCAGTTTATCAAGTCCTTACTAGTTTAAGCGTATTTCTACCTTTTCACTGATATTAAGTGTGTTTTTTGTTACATTACAATCGTAAGCTAGCATATTGACACCTTCCTCATATCCTGCACGAAGAGCTTCTCCAAACTCTTTGTGAGTGGTGTCATTAGGAGTAAAATAACTTACATTCTTCATTTGTATTACAAAGAAAATATACGCTTCGTATCCTTCTTTTGCTGCTTGACAGAGTTCATGAATATGTTTGACACCTCTTATTGTGGGCGCATCGGGAAATCTTGCCACTCCATTTTCTTCTAAGGTAACACCTTTGACTTCCATGTATGCTTTACGATCCTTATATTCCATATAGAAATCAAATCTTGAATTCTTATAAGTAGATTCTGGCTTAATATAAGCTCCTTTAGGAAATAAGTTTCCTTCTTTCAACCATTCATATACTACTTTGTTAGGAGCACCAGAATCCATATTAATAAGACTCTTTCCCTTTTCCACATTAATAAGTGAGTACTTTGTCTTTCTTGCTGGATTATTATTCTCTTCAAGATACACCTTCACTCCCGGTATTAGCAGCTCTTTACAGCGGCCTGTATTTCTTACATGGCATAATTCAATATTATTTTGAATAGATACCTGAGCGATAAACCGATTTATTCTATGAATAAAAGTACCTTCTACTATATTATTATATATCACGCTGCTTCTTACTCCTTTTTTAAAAATGCTCCCAAAACCTTTTGCGGTCTGGGAGCATTTAATTATTCTATTGTATTTAATTCGTTGCCTTCTTACCGATTAAGAAAAGTAGATTTAATAGTATTCCGAATATTGCCGCTGTTGCGATTGCAGGTAATTGAAAACCAAACATTGGAATCATTCCATTGCCTTGGAATCCAAAACTTCCACCTAATCCAATAATAAGTGTGGTTGCAATGACAGCCATACCCTTAGAGTCAAACATGTCAACTTTTTTCTCCATCATAATTGTAATACCCTGTGCTGCTATAACACCGAATAGGTAGATTGATATTCCACCTATTACTGCGCTAGGTATTGAATATACCAAAGCTGTTAGCGGAGTAAAACAAGCGATTATCATGGTAATTACCGCTGCTGCAATTAGCATAGGAACAGAGAAGTTCTTAGTGATTGCCATAGTACTTAGATTTTCACCATAATTGGTTCCTGCTGGTCCACCGATCATTCCTGATATCATATCTCCAAGTCCGTCACCTATAAGGTTAAGACCTAGTTTATCTGATATATTATATCTTTTCTTAGAATTCTTCTTCTTTGCTAGGTTGTTCACATAGATATCTAATTGATATAAATGAGCAGTTGATTCTGGAATTGTTGCAATTGCAATAGGCATAATTGCTGCAATCGCCGCCATATTAGCTTTTGGAAAGGTAAAGTGTGGTAGAGCAAAGATCACGTTTGACTCATTTCCAATCTTATTAAAATCCACAAAGCTAATTCCATAAATTAATCCTAAGATCAAAGCAGTTACATAGCCTGTAAGTAATCCCAACAATATTGGTAGCTGACTCCATGTACCTTTTAAGTAGGCAGAGAATAATATTGTTGATAATAAAGTTACAATTGCTATTATCCAAGCTATATTAGTTGCAAATGGGTCTCCTGCTTCAACTCCAGCTGGTAACAAAGTAGGATTCTCCATTGCATTTTTGGATAAGGATAATCCAATTACGATTGCAATACTTCCTGTTACAGTAGCTGGAAGAAACTTCTCAATTACATCTTGTCCAAATTGTTTTATAACTAGTCCGGCTGCAATGGATACAAGTCCTGATAATACAATACCAAACTGTGCTGCTGATATCTTCTCATCAGCTACCGGTCCAGCAAAAGCTTCAGCCCCAGTAATAGAGCAAATTGCAGCTATGTAAGAGAAACTTGAACCATAGAATAGAGGTATCTTTCTCTTAGTTATAAGTACAAAGCCGATTGTTGCAAGACCACTGGCAAATATTGTGGTTGATACATGAAATCCTGTAAGCAATGCTACCAATACCGTTGCTGGGAACATTACTATTATTTGCTGCAATGCAAATAAAATTAGTTGGAACAGTGGTGGCTTTTCGTCAGGTAAATAACCGACAGCTTCTTGATTCGTTGACATATGAATATCCTCCATTCAGTTTTTAAAAAATTGCTAAAGAGATTATATCTATAACTTTCACATATGTCAACCAAATATAAAACTTTTCTTTTAAATATAAAATAAATGTAAACACAGAATTACTTCTTCTAACAATATTTCTTCTCAATATCTGTAATCATATCTACTCTTCTTTGATGGCGATCACCTTGGAACTCAGCTTCAATCCATACTTCTACAATCATCTTTGCCATCTCTGTTCCAATAACTCTAGCACCAAATGCTAATATGTTAGTGTTATTGTGTTCTCTTGATAATTTAGCAGTATAGGGTTCGCTACATACCACCGCACGAATTCCAGGTACTTTGTTTGCAGCTAATGAAATACCCACACCAGTTCCACAGATTAGTATTCCTAAGTCTACTTCTTTATTGGCAACTGCATTTGCTACAATCTCTCCATAAGCAGGATAATCTGAACTATCCGATACATCTGTTCCATAGTTGATTACCTCATATCCCTTTTTTTCTAATAATTCAGTTATAACATTTTTCATCTCAACAGCTACATGATCATTACCAATTGCTATCTTCATAATTTCAACCTCTTTTCTAATATTCTCATCTGTTACAATATACTTTATATAACTTCTTATTAATTTACACTAATTCTATAAATATTATTATTGATTCTCTCTTCCTTGTCAACTCTTTCAAAAAAAGAGCCCTAATACCTTCCTAACGAAAGTACTAAGACCCTTATAACTGCGGATGACAGGAATTGAACCTGCACGGTCTCCCACTAGATCCTAAGTCT
>CAZAKD010000123.1:5319-5736 GCA_964485435.1 uncultured Lachnospiraceae bacterium | reverse complement strand
CCTCGACGCGTCAGGTACCGTCCCCAACTCATAAAGTACCGTCCCCATTTGTTATTCACTCCTCAGTGCATCAATAGGATTTAATTTTGCTGCTTTGCTTGCTGGCATGTATCCAAATCCAATACCTATCGCCGCAGATACTCCAAATGATAAGAGTATACCTCCTGTTGTTGGAGCTGCATTTACACTTAATAATTTACCTAGCTGGACAGTGCCAAAAGACCCAATTAATATTCCTATGACTCCTCCTAATGTACTTATCATGGCTGCTTCTATTACGAATTGCCACATAATATCTCTTTTCTTTGCACCTAAAGATTTGCGAATACCTATCTCTTTGGTACGTTCTACTACGGATACTAACATAATGTTCATAATACCAATACCGCCAACCAGCAAGGATATGGCCGCTATGCC
>CAZAKD010000123.1:0-5277 GCA_964485435.1 uncultured Lachnospiraceae bacterium | reverse complement strand
AATACTGCTGACATTGTTCCCATCATGGTATCTACCATATCTAAGAGTTCTGTTAGACTACTGATCATATACAGGTCCTGATTCTTCATTACACCGTATAGATATTCATCTAAGATGTCTTCACCTAACTCTACTAATTCTGGGTTAGTTGCTAAAAATGCAAAACTACCAATGTCTGCTGTACCTGCCATTCTAGCCGCGTTGGTATAAGGAATGTAGATAATATGGTCAGCTGAATTTTCCTTTGAATCTGCTTGTTCTTCTTGAATTCCTATTATTGTGTATACTTGGCCATTAATCTTTATATTATCGCCTACATTAGCTTTTCCTTCAAACAACTCCTCTGAAATATATGTTCCAATCACACAACCATTATAGCGGGTTGCAATGTCAGAGTATTGGATAAACCTTCCTGCTGTCAATCCATAACTCTTAATCTTTAGATAATCTTCTCCTATACCATAGACCCCACTGTTAATAGATTCAACCCCATTCTTTACTGTAAAGTTGGAGGTTACAATAGGGGATACTTCTTGGAATATCTCTGGATTGTCATCTACGATGGAATACATATCTTCTACATCTATATTTCTAGTTCCGGTGTTGGTAACAGACACATTAATCGTACTTGTTCCTAAATCATTGAATTGCTGCAAAATATAATCTGTAACTCCTTGCATAAGCCCAATTAATGTAATTACTGAAGCAACACCAATTATCATCCCTAACATGGTCAAAAATGAGCGCATCTTATTACCTACGATGCTCTTAATGGATAATCTAAACGCTTGACCTATACTCATGATTATTTCTCCTTATATTCTTCTACCAAGCCATCAAACACTACCTTGCCATCATGAATTTTAACCACACGATTGGCCTCTTCTGCTATAGAACGATCATGTGTAATTAATACGATAGTGTTACCTTCCTCATTTAATTTCTTTAAGAAATCTAACACTTCACGACTCGTTCTGGAATCAAGGGCACCTGTTGGCTCATCTGCTAAGATTAAGGATGGATTTCCAGCTAAGGCCCTAGCAATAGAGGCTCTTTGTTGCTGTCCACCTGATAATTGATTGGGACGATTCTTCCATTTCTCTGCTATTCCAACTCTTTCAAGAGACTGCATAGCAATCTCTTTTCTTTCCTTCTTCTTTAATCCTGCATATATAAGAGGTAATTCCACATTTTCTAAAATCGTGTTTTTGGGTATAAGATTGTATTGCTGAAAAATAAATCCTATGGTTTTATTTCGAACTTCAGCCAACTCATCATCTTTCATCTTACTTACATCTATTCCATTTAATATATATGCTCCTTCCGTTGGAACATCTAAGGCACCGATAATATTCATAATGGTGGATTTTCCACTTCCAGATTTACCAACAATGGCCACAAATTCTCCGTTATAGATTTTTAGGTTTATACCGTCATTGGCTCTCACTTCTGTCTGTCCCATGGTATATACTTTGGTTATGTCTATTAGATGAATCAATGGGGCGTTTTCTTTATCTTGTTCTAGGTCCACTTGCATTGCCCCCTCCTCTTTGAACTTCAGTGCTTTGAGGCCCACCATCTGGTGCTTCCTCTTCAATTCTAGTTTCTCCCATTCCCGGATACATCACCTGCAAGCCCATACCTTCACGTACCACATATACTTCTTGATTTTCTTCAACTCCACTGAGAATATGAATAAAATCTCCATCAGAGATGCCTGTTTCCACTTCAACTTCCCTAAATCCTACTGGCACTTCACCTTGGGCTTCTAATACTGTTTCGTCTTTGATATAGACTACATCACCACGCATTAACGCATCTACAGGTAAAGCAATTACATCTTCTACTTTTTCAATAATAATCTCACCAGTTACATTCATACCTGGAAGCAGATCTCCAACTTTATCAATACGAACAGTAACAGGATATTGAGTAACACCACCACTAGTTGTACTTAGAAGACTAATATTTGTAACAACTCCTGTTATCTTTACATCTTCAAATGCATCTGCAGTAATATTTACTTCTTGACCTACTTTGACACTCATAATGTCTAACTCATCAATGAACATCTCAAATGTAACAGCCGATAGATCATATATAGTACATAGAGAAGTATTCATATTAACAGCTTTAATCGTATCCCCAACTAGTGTGTTTTTGCTGATCACTTGGCCTGATATGGGAGCCTTTATACTGTAATCAGTTAAGGAATCTATCTGTTCTTGAAGGGCAGTTTCTGCATCTTTAATGGAATCCCTGGAATCTTCTACGCTGTTATTCGCATTGTCCAAAGCATTCTCATAACTATCTAATTGATCCATAACAGATTCTTTATCTAGAACCAATACAACTTCTCCTGCATTAATACGGTCACCCTCTGATACCTTTATCTGACTTATCTTTCCACTATTACTAGAAGTTAAGACTGAATCTTCAATTACTTTAAATGAACCTTCCTCGCTACTAGATAGATCCCCAATTGTAGCTGTTGCAGTAGTTGAAGTTGTAATCCCTCCAGGATTTTTCACCTGAATAGTCACTTCCTTCGTAACACGATTACCTGATAAGGCCACTTCAAGACTACTTACATTTGTCACGACTCCTGTTAAACTTTCTCCACTTTCATCAATTTCCACAATAGCTTCTTCTCCTATTAATGTATTATCTACATCAGAAGAATTAAATGGAACTTCTAATAGCATGGAGCTATTATCATATATCTTGCCAATCTGGCTTCCCTTTTGAATCGTGTCTCCGACTTTTACAGTCAGCTCAGTTATAACACCTGATAGATTTGATTCTATATTCATATAACCTAGGTCATTCTTTGCCTTATTATAATTTTCAGATGCATCATTGCTTCCCTTTAAGGCTCTCTCATAATTTCTTTTAGCCTTCTCAACAGATGATTTTGCAGAATCAATCTTAGTATCTAAAGAGTCTGTAGTTATCTGATATAATACATCCCCTTCCTTTACCTGATCCCCTTCTTCAAAATTGGCAGCAATTACTTCTCCATCAACCAATGTAGTAACCTCATATGTGTTTAGTGGTTGTATCGTTCCTGAGGAAGAGAGTAGCTTCTCAATATCTCTCTTTTCAACCATTGCTGTCTGAATAGAATCTTTTTGCATTTGCTTTATCTGATTACCCACTACTGTAGAAAGAATCTTGCCTATTATAAATAAAATTACGATTACAATGATTAATACTCTAACCCATTTACGTGCAAATATCTTTTTTATAAAATTACGAATTATAGATTTCTTATTATCCTTACTGGATATATTCTCCATGATTGATTACCTTTCTTATCTTATTTCTCTCGTGCAATAATCACACGGATCCTGCCACCTGATAAAGTTGCAGCATCATAATATGCTTGCAAGCTATATTTATTCAGATTATTTACATTAGATAGCTTCACAGATTGATATTTAGAATCTTTTACATAATATACTGCCACTTCATCTGCTAAGAGATATGTTTGCCCATAGTTGTTTACCTTAATACCATCAATAGAAGTTATATAAACTCCTGTTAGATTATTCACTTCTGATATTTTATTATCTTTCATAATAAATCTAGCCGCTCCAGTGTCTACACTAGCATCTGTTGAAGAGTCCGGAGAAAATGTAGATACGACTCCATCTATTAGAGCTGTATATGTTGTCTGTACTTGAGTTCCCATTGCAGCATAGTCAACACTAGTAATTACACCGTATTGATTCATATCTCCTGTAACATCATTTAAAATCATTGCTTCAATCTCACCATTAGGATTCATGGAATATAAAAGTATATCAGATGGCAATAAGGAAGCTCCTGCTAAGCGAGACTTAGGAATCGTTATATACTCACTATTATTTACATCTACAATTCTCACATCATTTGCAAATGGGTAAGCTCCTAATCTGTTAACACCTTCGTCTACAGTACCGCTAATAGAATTCTGAAAACGTTGATAGTCTGGGGTTATGGTAATTCCATCACTTCCATAGCTAACAATAACTACTTGCTCCTTAACATAATCATCCTCGTCACCTTTATATTCTACTTCCAATCTATGTCCATAGGAGTCTACAATGATCGCATAAGCGCTGTTATACAGTATACCATTGACATCTTCCATAAGCTTTTCACCAGTTTCAAGGATAACACCTTTCACTGTTGTACTGTATTCAGTGTCATTTAACACCTCAACTACGGTACCTTCTTGACCAAGGAGAATTGTAATTACGTCACCAATTTTAGTATCCCCTAATGTAGAGAATTCGTAGGACATATCTTGGCCTTCCAGATTATAGACTTCTCCAGCTAATGTAATCGCTGTTGGAGACTTTTTATCTGGAGAGATTGCCTTAAGAGTGCCTGTCACTTTATCACTATAGGCCCATATTGTATGTAGTTCCTTATGATAATAAAGAACATCGAATACCTGTACAGAATTCAAATTGCTTTTTACACCATTTCTATAGTAGCTAGCATTCGTTGTTGAAAATGGTATCTTTGAGGTCCAATCTATCGTTGCAATAATCGGCCCTTCCATATTAGAATTTACAAGTTCCAGATAATGAATCTCTCCTTTTGAATCAAGAGAGTACCCTAATGTGGTAGCGTATACAAGGCCAGCCTTATTCTTAGCAACAAGTGTATTATAGAATAGATTCATACAATCTTTTCTAGTCAACTTATCTTTTGCTTTTGATGAGATATTCTTATCTAGATCTGTTGATTTGTATAACTGCATCTTTGCTGAATTTTTATTGCCTGTAAAATCACTATTGGTATAACCCAATAATTGTACTACTCCATTTACAGCTTCTTGCAGTGTTATATATTCCTCTGGCTTGAAAGTCCCATTCATATAACCGGACATCCATTGATTGCTAATAGCATGCTTAATATAGCCTGCTGCCCAATAATTCTTAGATACATCTTTATATAGAGACACATTCGTATCACCACTCACCGTGTCTTTATTCACTGACATATTCACAAGCATCTGTGCATATTCTGCCCGTGTAATATTGGAACTAAGATTATTACTTTTCGATTTGTCCGTATTCATAACTCCTAAGGCCTGGATGATCTGAATACTCTGATTATCTGACTTCGTCTGTGCTTGGACATTAAAATTAGTAGATACTGTTAATGTCATTAACATCAATACTAGACAGAATGATATAAACTTTTTATTCATGTTGGTAAATCCTCCTATATTATATAAATTATGTTAATATGTTATCTATTGTAATATTAACATAATTTATA
>CAZAKD010000122.1:249-5760 GCA_964485435.1 uncultured Lachnospiraceae bacterium | reverse complement strand
ATGGAAGAGGCAGGAATTAGCCTAGGAGACTCACCTTTAAAGACTTTCTTTAAAGTTACAGCAGTTATGATGTTGCCGGGTGTTATGTCAGGAGCAATCTTAAGTTGGATTACAGTAATTAATGAATTAAGCGCTTCCGTTTTATTATATACAGGAAAGACTCGAACAATGTCCGTTGCAATATATACAGAGGTAATACGAGCGAGCTATGGAACAGCAGCAGCACTTGCAAGTATCCTTACATTAACAACAATACTATCATTACTTCTATTTTTTAAGTTATCAGGTAAAAAAGAGATTAGTTTATAAAAAACAAGGGGTGATTGCATGAAGAAAATAAAACATAGCTATTTTAAAGACGATATTCGGAAAATGCTATTTCTTTATGCAATCATTCCTGTCTTTTCTCTTACTTTTGTATGCCTGGTTATCTTTTGGGGAAGCTGGAAGTTATCAGTGGAGAAGACCAATCATAAAGACAATCAAGAGATTACACTAGATTTAGAAACGACAGTTACTTCATATATATCAATTATTGAAAAATTAGTGAAACAAGATAATATAATGAATCATCGCATAAGTACTAGTGAAAGAGTAAGTATTTTTGAAGAAATATATGGGACAGCCAATCAATTAGATCGAAAAGCGAACCTATATGTATTTGATGAACAATTACAGCCGTTTATTCAAGGAACCAACATAATCCCTAGTTATTTAAAAAGTTATGGTGACTGGGGAATATATAGAATCATGAATCAGAATCCCGATAAGATAGCAATAAAAATAGTCGAAGATAGTGATTCTGACTCAATGCATTTAGTAATAGGGAAATCTATCCTTAATGGGGATGAAAAATGTGGATATGTTATTTTTGTTCTAGACAGTAAGGAATTTAAGGTGCCTATTGCCAATCTTCAATCCCAGATTATAATTACTAATAATTATGGATGGGTATATACCACCAACAATTATATATTTCTGGATAATCTAAACCGGTTTGCACTAAATAATAATAAACCGAAAGGCAATATAGAATATAAATCTAGCAGATATTATGTTTCCTATCATGCAATTTTGGAAGATCAAATCTTTATCTATTCCATATCACCATTAAGTAATCAGACCTTAGTATTCCGTTCTATTTTTATTATTATTACCTTCATCTTTGTAATGATGATCTCATTAATCTTTATAAGCACAAAGAAAATGGCTTTATCAAAGACAAAAGATCTCTATAAGGTTATTGATGGATTTGAAAAGGTAAAAGAGGGAGATCTAAACACCTACCTTGAGTTGTCAAACAATGATGAATTCTCAGTGATTGCTGAATCTTACAATATTATGATAGACAGCTTAAAAGAACAAATAGAGACGAACAAAGAGATGGCAAGGCTTGTGAATGATTCTCAGACAAAACAATTAGAATCACAGTTTAATACACATTTCCTATACAATACTTTAGAAAACATACGATTTATGTGTAAATTAGATCCTGACATGGCAAGTAAGATGACGTTTAACCTATCCACCCTACTGCGTTATAGCATTAGTAACACACAAGAGGAAGTGACAGTAGAAGAAGATGCTGTCTATACTGAAAACTACATGAGCATCTTAAAGTATCGTTTTAATAGAAGATTTCATTACAACATTGATGTGGTTTCTGAGGTGAAAGAATTAATCATTCCTAAATTAATTATGCAACCTTTAATTGAAAATTCTATAAAGTATGGATTTGAAGGTAGGGATCATCTTAATATTCAAATTAGTGCATATTTAGAGGAAGATAATCTTGTTATATCCTGTTGGGATGATGGAGTAGGAATGGAAGAAAAAGTTTTGGAAGAAGTAAGAGAGATACTTAGACAGAAAAGAAATAGAACGAATCATTTTGGACTATTTAATATTCATCGTAGAGTGCAATTAAGATGTGGTGAGAATTATGGAGTTCAGATTGAAAGTAACAAAGGATTAGGAACATATCTAAAAGTGGTATTGCCAATTAGATATGGTGTTACTAGTGGAGGTAGCGATGCTTAAAGTAATTATTGTGGAAGATGAGGATATTATTAGAAAAGGACTAGTTTTTACCATCGATTGGTTAAGTATGGGGTGTGTTATTGTAGCAGAAGCTGCAGATGGACAAGAAGGTTTAGAAAAAATTATAGAACATGAACCAGATATTGTGATTACTGATATTAAAATGCCTAAGTTAGATGGAATTAGCATGATAGAGCAAGCATTAATGCAAGTAAAATTTGAGAGCATTATTCTTACTAGTTATGCGGAATTTGATTATGCGAAAAAGGCAATTGAGCTAAAAACATATGATTATTTATTGAAACCAGTGGATGAAGATAAGATCAAAGAGCTTATATTAAAGCTTCACGATGAGATTGATGAAGGTAAAGAAGTGGATTTTGTACTAGAGAATAAGAAAAAAAATAGTCAATATTTAGATCTTAATTATTATATGCAACTTGATAATACGGAGAATTGTTTTGTATCTAAAGCGGTTCAATATATTATTAACGAATACGAACAAAAGATTAGCGTGGAATCCATATCAATGGAATTAGGAATTAGCCCAAGTTATTTAAGTCGTAAGTTCAAAGAAGTTACTAATTACACGTTTCTAGATCTATTAAATAGATATCGAGTTCAGGAAGCAGTAAAGTTGCTGAATAAGGGGAATTATAGAATTAATGAGATCTCTGAAATGACAGGTTTTAGTGATTATAAGCATTTTTGTTCCGTTTTTAAAAAGTATACTTTAATGTCACCAACGAACTTTGTAAAAAAGTTAAAGTAAAAGAAAGAGGATAATCATACTATGATTTATAAAGATAAAGTATTGCTAAGTGATATGGATGGTACCTTGCTTGATTCTAATGGGAATATTTCCGATGAGAATAGAAAAGCAATTAATTATTTTGTAGACCAAGGGGGCAGATTTGGAGTTGCTACTGGAAGAAACCAACTCAATTCCCTGAAATATTTAGATAGAATAAACATCAATATACCTTCTATTTTATATAATGGAGGAGCCTTGTATGATTATTCTAAAGGTGAATTTTTAAGTTATAGTGAATTACACAAAGGGAAATTGATAGATGTTATAATGTGGTGTTTGCAAGCATATCCAGAAGTGATGATTCAGATTTACGGTATCCATAAATGTTATATAGTGTCCTCTATAGAATTAGCAAACCAGGAAGTTTTAGATGAACATAGGCCTTATGAATTTGCATCTATATATGACGTAATAGATGAACCTTGGATTAAGATTCTATTATTCAGTAATGATAAAAAACGCCTTGAGATGATTGGAAACAAAATAGAAGATGAGGGCTTAATGGATAAGATATCATATGTATATTCCAGTGAAGTTTTTCTGGAACTACTTCCTTCAGGAATATCAAAAGGAAAGATGTTATCTGAATATCGAAAAGTGTTAGGTGAGGAATCTATTATATATGCAGTAGGTGATTATTATAATGATCTAGAGATGCTAAAATTAGCAGATGTGGGTATTGCAACTGACAATGCACCAGATGATGTGAAAAAGGCAGCTCATATAGTTACCATTAGCAATGATAATAGTGCAATCGCCCATGTTATCTACTCTATCATAGGTAAATAAAACTTCTGCAAGGAGGAAAGATAATACGTGAGAAAAAGAGAAAAAAGAGTTGCAACATCAGTTAGTAAGGAATTAAAGGGTGCTTTTCATCGATCTGTTGGAACATTAGTCATTATGTTTGTCTTGTTGCTTCTTCTTACATTTTCAATATCCTTAATAAATAAGTCAATATTTCAAATATATGGTTCTGGGCAGGGGCAAGTGGGAAGTCTTGAATTAGAATTTAATGCACTACATTCTCAAGTTAGATATCTTGTTTTTGAGTCTACAGATAAGAACCGAGAAGATATAATCAATGATATTGCTATGAAATCAGATAAACTAATTGAAGATGCCAATGAGCTTGAGTTGATTATGATTGATAACGAAAGCAAAAGTAGTTATGATACAATTCAAGTATTGCTAAAAGAATATATCCTTGTGAAAGATAGAATTATTGAATATGAGATAGAAAAAGGAAAATATAATTCGGAAAAATTATATAATAACGATGGTAGTAAAATAGCCAATGATATTGATGATACAATACGAGAATTATATCTATACATGAGTACAAAAGGAGCCAATAATAGTAATATACTTTTAGCTGTTAGTATCATAGTGTCTGGTGTGTTAATATTAGTTGGAATTGTTGTTGTACGACACTCAATTTCTGAAATGATGAATACAATAAAAGGAATTAGTGAACCTTTAGAATATTTAACAATACAATCACAAGAGATTGCTTGTGGTAATCTTCAAGTAGAGATTAAAGTAAATAGTGATAATGAGATTGGTGATTTATCTAGGAGCTTATCTCAAACGGTAGAAACTTTAAAGAATTATATTCAAAATATATCGGATCAGTTACACAATATTGTTCTCAACGATCTAACAATTGAGATTACACAAGATTATATGGGAGATTTTAAGCCAATTCGTGATTCTCTGTCTCAGATTATAGATTTCTTAAATAATGTATTTAATAATATTGAAATTGCTTCAAAAGAGGTATTAGCTGGTGCACAACAGATAGCAGGAAGCGCTACTGATCTTGCTGAAGGAACCAATCATCAATATATGGCAATAGATAATATTACAAAAGAGATTGCTAATATTACAGATAAAGCTAAAGTAAATGAAGAGCTATGTGTAAAGGCAGATAAGCTTTCAGAATCTGCCAAATCTAGTGCGAAGACTGGACAGAGTAGAATGGATTATTTAGTAGATGCTATGAAGATTATCTCTGATTCCAGTAATAATATATCTCTAGTTATGGAGAGTATTAACGATGTTGCAGAGCAAACAAATCTGTTGGCTTTGAATGCACAGATTGAGGCAGCAAGAGCAGGTGAAGCAGGAAAAGGCTTTGCAGTAGTGGCAAATGAGGTTGCTCGTTTGGCAGATCAAAGTGCTATGGCTGCAAAAAAATCTGAAGAGATGATAGCGGAAACAATAGCAGCAATTGAAAATGGTAATTTAGAAGTTATAAAAACTCAAGAAGCATTGAAAGAGACCGTAGATGAAATTGAAGTTTCAGCACAGACAGTACATAATATCTTAGAGATGACACAGATACAGCAAGAGGAGATTCAACACATATCTATGGTCATGGAAGAGATATCAGATATTGTGCAGCAAAACTCAGCCAATGCGGAGGAAAGTGCTGCTGCAAGTGAAGAACTAACAGCTCAAGCAGATGTCTTGGAAAGTATGTTTCAGAATATGAAGTTAAGAAGAATTGTATAAAAGAAGTCCTCAATCCAGATTCTTACGATTGAGGGCTTCTTATTTTAAGTAAAGAGACTTGGGATACATAATTTGCAAATAAAATCCCATATTATAACAATTATGCATTGTATTTACAGGGGAATTATGGTAGCAAGTCT
>CAZAKD010000122.1:0-239 GCA_964485435.1 uncultured Lachnospiraceae bacterium | reverse complement strand
GGATAATTATTATAAGTGAGGGAGATTAAAAAATGAGTATGAAGAAGATTACAAAAGCAATGATATTTATGATTGTTATGGTAGCAAGTCTTGCACTTAATGGTAAGCTTGTGCAAGCAGCAGGGGATTTTGATTATGTTGACAGTAATGAAGATGCAGAATCAATAGTACCACATAAGGTAACAGTTGGTGATGAGGACGACCTTAGCAAAAGTTCGAACTATATCATTCATGTGCCC
>CAZAKD010000121.1:0-5786 GCA_964485435.1 uncultured Lachnospiraceae bacterium | reverse complement strand
TCCCTTCGGGATGGCTAGGTTGTAACCTCTGGCTTTGAATCTAAGAACAGTTAGATAAGACTATCAAATATTAAGTAGAAATAATTAAGGGAATATTAACAAGGGAAATAGAAACTTTCAGTAAACAGGAAGGATGACGGGAGAATATGTTTCAAAAAAGGAGTTTTTGTACTCGTCGGCACTTAGGCTCTGTCTTTCAGAGCCTTATGTACCGCTACGAAGTACAACTAAGCGAGAGCGCCTCCTTTTTGAAACATATTCTCCCGTCATCCTTCCGTCCCTTAATTAATATTTACACTTGACAAGGAAAGTATTATTGTATACAATCTAGTAAATGTAAAAAGTGTTAAGGAGAGAGATTATGGAGAATAGAAGAGTTTATAAGAATGTACATAATAATTTGTTGCAATTAGAGGAGCACATGTATCATCTAGCGGAGGTGGAAACGCCTAATGTTTTCCGTAATCTATTTCCGTACGATGAGATACCAAAGATAGCTTTTAATGATCGAATTGTACCACATAATTTTCCCGAAAATATTTGGATTACTGATACAACATTCCGTGATGGTCAACAATCTAGAGAGCCTTATACAACAGAGCAGATTGTAACTATATTTGATTATTTTCATAAGCTTGGGGGACCAAATGGAATCATCCGCCAAAGCGAATTCTTCCTATATAGTAAAAAAGATAGAGATGCTGTTTATAAATGTATGGAGAGAGGTTATGAATTCCCAGAGGTAACATCTTGGATTCGTGCTAGTAAGAAGGACTTTGAATTGGTAAAAGATCTAGGTATGAAGGAAACTGGAATACTTGTAAGTTGTTCTGATTATCATATATTCTATAAGATGAAGATGAAAAGACGTGAAGCTATGAATCATTATCTAAGTGTTGTACGTGAGTGTTTAGAGACAGGTGTAGCACCAAGATGTCATCTTGAAGATATTACACGTTCAGATATCTATGGATTTGTTATTCCTTTCTGTGTAGAACTAATGAAGCTAGGTGAGGAATATGGAATTCCAGTTAAAATAAGAGCATGTGATACAATGGGATATGGTGTTAATTTCCCAGGGGCAGTAATTCCACGTTCAGTTCAAGGAATTATATATGGGCTGATCACTCATGCTGGAGTACCATCTGAACAATTAGAATGGCATGGACATAATGATTTCTATAAAGCTGTATCTAACTCCACTACTGCTTGGTTGTATGGTGCATCTGCAATTAACTGCTCCTTATTTGGTATTGGAGAGAGAACAGGAAATACTCCATTAGAAGCGATGGTATTCGAATATGCTCAACTTAAAGGGAGCTTAGATGGTATGGATACAACAGTGATTACTGAACTTGCTGAATACTATAAGAATGAGATTGGATACAAACTCCCTTCAAGAACTCCATTTGTAGGAAAGAACTTTAATGTAACACGTGCTGGGATTCATGCTGACGGATTACTGAAAAATGAAGAGATCTATAATATCTTTGATACTGAGAAGTTCTTAAATAGGCCAGTATTAGTTGCTGTATCCAATACTTCTGGTTTAGCAGGAATCGCACATTGGATAAACACTTATTTTAGATTAAAAGATGATAAAGCAGTTGATAAAAGTAATCCAGTTGTATATCGTGTGAAACAATGGGTTGATAAAGAATATGAAGATGGAAGAGTTACCGTAATCACTGATAAGGAATTAATTGAAATTATTCAAAGATCATGTGAAGAGTTAGAGATTTCTCTGTGGTAAATATGATTGTTTTCCTAAAAATGCAATTTATCCGTGATATAAGATAGCATTCAATGAATAGTTATGATAGACTATATATGAAAATTGATAAGAAAATAACATTAACACAAGGAGATTATAAGATGAATATCCAGAATATTGAAGCAGCAAAAGAGAAGTTTGGTAAATTATTAGAAGAACAACTTTTAAGAGTGGAACAAATGAAACAACAAGGCGATTTCCTTGATTATAGCCAGTTAGACAAAATAATAATTGGTGTTTGTGGCGGAGATGGTATTGGACCTGCAATTACAGGGCAGGCTCAAAGAATTCTTGAATTTCTATTAAAAAAAGATGTTCAAGCTGGTAAAGTTGAATTTAAAGTTATTGATGGTTTGACAATTGAAAGAAGAGCTGAAGAGTTAGCAGCGATTCCTCCTGCAGTGTTAGAGGAACTGAAAGAATGTCATGTTATACTAAAAGGACCTACTACTACACCTAGAAAAGGTGATGAATGGCCTAATGTTGAAAGTGCTAACGTTGCTATGAGAAAAGAATTAGATCTATTTGCAAATGTAAGACCAGTTCGTATTCCAGAGCAAGGTATAGATTGGACTTTCTATCGTGAGAATACTGAAGGTGCATACGCAGTAGGTAGCAAAGGTGTTCATGTAGATGAAGACCTAGGAGTAGACTTTACAGTGGTAACATCACAAGGTTGTGAGAGAATTATTCGTGCTGCATTTGAATTTGCAAAAGCCAATGGTAAAACAAGAGTAACAGCAGTTACGAAAGCAAATATCATTAAAACAACTGATGGTAAATTCCTAGATATCTTTAAAGAGATTGCAGAAGAATATCCTGATATTACAGCTGATGATTGGTACATTGATATTATGACAGCCAAATTAGTAGATGAAAAGAGAAGAAAAGACTTCCAAGTACTTGTTCTTCCTAACTTATATGGAGATATTCTTACAGATGAAGCAGCAGAATTCCAAGGCGGAGTAGGAACAGCAGGAAGTGCGAATATTGGTAAGAGATATTCAATGTTTGAAGCAATTCACGGCTCAGCGCCTAGAATGGTTACAGAAGGAAGAGATATCTATGCAGATCCTTGTAGTGTAATCCGTGCTGGTGCTATGTTACTTGCACATATTGGATACAAAGCAGAATCAGATAAATTATATAAAGCATTAGATATATGTACAATAACAGAGAAAAAATATGTAATGACAGGAAGAGATACTGGTGCAACAAGTGCTCAGTTTGCTGATTATGTAATGGATACAATTGAGAAGATGAACTAGGAGGGTTTAACTTGGAAAGGTATGATGTTAGCAAGGAAGTCACAGATAAATATTCTCTTAGAGGTAGGGTATTCAATAAGATTCGGGAAGATATACTGTCGGGAAAGTATCGTCAGAATGAGGAATTAAAAGAAACTACTATAGGGAATGAGTTAGGCGTAAGTAGAACTCCTGTGAGAGAAGCATTAAGACAGTTAGAATTAGAGGGCTTAGTGAATATCATACCTAACAAAGGTGCTTATGTTACAGGAATCTCTAAAAAAGATATTCAAGATATATACATTATCAGATCCTATCTGGAAGGCCTATGTGCGAAATGGGCATGTGAATATATTACAGAAGAACAACTAGAGGAAATGGAAGAGATTATATATCTATCTGAATTCCATAGTGAAAAAGAACATCATCAGCAACTGTTAGAATTAGATAATCGCTTTCATGACATACTTTATGAAGCTTCTAATAGTAAGATATTAGATCATGTACTGTCTGATTTTCATCACTATGTTCAAAGGGTTAGAAAAGTTACCTTATCTTCTATGAGAAGGGCTAAAAACTCCAATATGGAGCATAGGGCAATCGTAGAAGCTTTAAAGAATAAAGACCAAGTCAAGGCAGAGTTATTAGCCCACGAACATATGATGAATACCATTCAGAATATAAGTGAGCAAGGATTAGAGAATATCATTAATTCTAATTCTGAAAGTGTTGAATAGTAAAAATATAAGAGGAGTTTGTCCCATTGAAATTAGTGGGCAACTCTTTTTTAGGTTCATATAGATAAAAAAATTAGAAACCTAGTTCATTTTTTCATACATTTATACAAAACATTAGGTTTCTTAAGTTTTAATACTAAGGTAAGATTAGGTTACAAAAACAGAAGGGGGATTCAAAAAATGAAAAAACTATTAACAATGGTATTGGTACTAAGTATGGTATTGGGGCTTGTTGCATGTGGGAAATCAGACAACAAGGAAACTACAACGAAGACACCAGAGGAAAAGACTAGCGTAGAGGTTGACAAAAAGGAAGAAGAAACTACAGAAGTTGCAGCAACAGGAGATTTGGTAATCTATTGTCCACATCCACTTGAATTTATTAACCCTTTAGTAAGTGAATTTGAATCACAAACAGGTGTTAAAGTAGAAGTAATCGCAGCTGGTACAGGTGAATTACTTAAAAGGGTAGAATCAGAACAAGGTAATCCTTTAGGAGATATCTTCTGGGGTGGTTCACTATCAACGATGAAACCACAGATGAACTTATTTGAAGATTACAAATCTCTAAACGAAGAATTTGTTCAAGATTCAATGAAGAATGTAGAAGGACCGCTTACAAGATTCACTGACATTCCTAGTGTATTAATGGTGAATACAGATCTAATTGGAGACATAGAGATTAATGGTTATGAAGATCTTCTTAACCCTGCTTTAAAAGGCAAGATAGCTCATTGTGACCCATCTAAATCATCCTCTTCCTATGAGCACTTAATTAATATGTTATATGCTATGGGTAGTGGTGATCCAGATGCTGGTTGGGATTATGTTAAAAAGTTATGTGAAAATCTTGATGGCAAATTACTAAGCGGATCTTCAGCAGTGTATAAAGGTGTAGCTGATGGTGAATATGTTGTTGGTCTTACATTTGAAGAAGGTGGAGCAAAATACGTAGCAGATGGCGCACCTGTTAAATTGGTATATATGGAAGAAGGTGTTATCTCAAAACCTGATGGAGTATATATTATTAAAGATGCTAAAAACATGGAAAATGCAAAGAAATTTATTGATTTTATCACAAGCAAAGAAGCACAAACAATTATCGTAGAACAACTAAATCGTCGTTCAGTAAGAACAGATGTTGCTGCACCTGATTATTTGGAAGCAAAAGAAAATATTAATATTATCTATGATGATGAAGAACTAGTTGTTGAGAAGAAAGAAGAATGGTTAGAGAAATTCAATGATATCTTTACTAGCTTCTAACTTCTAAGAGTAATAAAGCTCACAACTTTGTTGTGAGCTTTTATGTTTCAAGAATCCCAAACTTTCTGACAAAAGGAGAATAAGTTATGAGTAATTCAATTAGTATTGATAATGTTGTAAAGAGATATGGTGATGTTACAATTATTCCTGGTCTCTCAGTTGATATAAAAAACGGTGAATTTTTTACTTTATTAGGACCTTCAGGATGTGGTAAGACCACACTACTCCGAATGATTGCAGGTTTTAATTCTATTGAAGACGGATTGATAAAGTTTGATGAAAAGGTAATGAATCAAGTATCTGCTCATAAAAGGAATATAGGAATGGTATTTCAAAGCTATGCAATTTTCCCGCATTTAACTGTTCGTCAGAATGTAGAGTATGGGTTAAAAATAAGAAAAATGAAAAAAGATGAAATGAAGAAAAAGGTAGATGAAATCTTAGATGTTGTAAAGATTAAAGACTATCAAGATCGTTTGCCAGAACGTTTATCAGGGGGACAGCAGCAGAGAGTTGCACTGGCTAGAGCTATTGTAATACATCCAAGTGTACTTCTTATGGATGAACCTTTATCCAATCTTGATGCAAAGCTAAGAATTGAAATGAGAAGTGCAATACGTGATATACAAAATCAAGTGGGAATTACTACAGTGTATGTAACTCATGATCAAGAAGAAGCGCTTGCAATATCCGATCGAATAGCAGTTATGAATCTAGGTGAAATACAGCAGATTGGTGCACCAGAAGCAATCTATTCTAGAC
>CAZAKD010000120.1:0-5796 GCA_964485435.1 uncultured Lachnospiraceae bacterium | reverse complement strand
TATTGCAGTTAAATCATTTCCACAGAAAAAAGCAGTAAGCTCAGTATTTTTCTTTAAGAATTCTTTTACAGCCTGATATCCACCTTCAGATGAAAGAGGAGTGACAACAATATGATCACTGGTTACAGGAAGTTCTAAAGATGCCATTCCATCCAAATATCCACGATATCTAAGTTCATTGCTCTTTTCTCCTACATATCCTATCTTTGTATGTCCTAATGCATGAAGATATTTGATAACTTCAACAGATGCTTTATATCCATCGCAAATGACTTGGTCATAATCTGTATCAATTGTGTTAAGTCCAGTATACACAACGTGCCGGTATTGCTTTTGAATAAAACTAAGCAAATTTTTATCGAATCTTCCTAGAACAGCAATGCCATTTACTTGATTATTGGATATCAGGTGGAAGGTATTGGGATCATTAATATCATACGCAGAGAAAGAATATTTCATTAGATATCCTTGTTTAAACGCTTCTTGTTCAATTGCTCTAGCTATTTGAGAAAAGAAAGGATCGTTTAGTGTGGATTCTGAACGTGCAAAGATACAGCCAATGGTTTTTGTTGGTGCAGTTACATATTCAGAGTTATTTCCTAGTTTGAGATTACGTGCGGTAGAATTGGGAACATAATTTGTTTCTCGAACAATTTTCCATATTTTATCTTGCACTTCTTGGCTTGCAGCTTTGGTATTACTGTGATTAATAACACGTGATACCGTTGATATTGAAACACCCGCCAGATTAGCAATTTCTTTTAATGTCATAGTGACCTCCTACACAATCTTTGCTTTTTAGGTATAAGTTAATTATACATGTGATATTATAACATTACGACATAAGATTATGCAAACGTTTGCGTAAAAAAGTGCGAAAATAAATAGGTTTTTTGCTTAAAGTATGATAATATCAAAATATAAACAAAGGAAAGGTGGTATATTATGAAGAGTAATCTATTAATTGTACATGGTGGCGGACCTACAGCTGTAATAAACTCATCACTATATGGAGTAATTCAACAAGCAATTGAAAGTGATAAAATTGACAAAATATATGGAGCAATTGGAGGATCTGAAGCAATTTTAAAGGAGAATTTTCTTGATCTAGGGAAAACAAGTCCAGAGAAACTAGAGCTATTACTAAATACTCCTGGAACTGCAATTGGTTCATCAAGGTTTCCATTAGAAGAAGAAGATTATGAAAGTATGGTGGAGGTCTTTAAAAGGAATAATATAAAGTATGTTCTATTAAATGGTGGAAACGGCACAATGGATACTTGTGGGAAAGTAAGTAAAGTTTGTGAGGAACATGATATATATGTAGTAGGAATTCCCAAAACTATAGATAATGATATATCTAGTATTGATCATGCACCGGGATATGGAAGTGCAGCTAGATATATTGCAACAACAACTGCTGAAATTGGTGCTGATGTAAAATCTTTGCCTATTCATGTATGCGTGATTGAAGCGATGGGTCGTAATGCTGGTTGGATTACAGCAGCTTCTGCATTAGCAAGAAAAGATAAGAAAGATGCACCACATCTAATCTATCTTCCAGAAAGACCATTTGATGAGAAAGAATTCTTAGAAGATGTGAAAGAGCTCTATGATGAACTTGGTGGAGTTGTAGTCGTAGTTAGTGAAGGACTAAAGAATAAAGATGGTGAGTCAATTGTTCCACCAATCTTTAAAACGGAAAGAGCGGTATATTATGGAGATGTTAGTTCACATCTGGCTTCACTTATTATAAAAGAATTAGGAATTAAGGCGAGAAGTGAAAAGCCTGGACTTAGTGGAAGAACTTCTATTTCCCTTCAATCAAGAGTGGATAGAGATGAAGCAGTATTGGTTGGAAGAGAAGCAGTGAAAGCCGCAGTAGATGGTAAGACTGGTGTAATGGTGGGAATTCAACGTGTTCCAGGTGAGGAATATAAGATTGAGACACCACTAATTCCAATTGAAGAAGTTATGATGCACGAAAGAATTATTCCAGATGAATTTATGAATGAAAGAGGAAATAATGTAACGAATAAATTTATAGAATGGTGTAAACCTCTATTAGGGGAAGAACTAGATGATTTTATAAGTTTTAAAGATATGCAATAATCCAGGAGGTGACAAGAGTGAAATATATTTATTTGAATCTAAAAAGATTTGATATCCCAAAAGAATATGGCGGTGTAAATAGTATCGCAGATATGAAAGATTGGGGAAGATACATTGTAGAGCATACAAAAGTAGGATTAAACAAGTATGACTCTAATGAGATTGAATTTGTAATGTATATGCCAGAGGCTCATCTTATTGGTGCAGTAAGTGAATTAACTGAGAAGGACAACCTTAAGATTGGAACGCAAAGTGTATATCGTGAAGATACATCTGTAGGTGGCAACTTTGGAGCATTTACTACAAATAGAACTGGAAATGCAATGAAAGCCATAGGATGTACAGGCACAATTATTGGTCATTGTGAAGAAAGAAAAGATAAAGCAGGTATATTATTAGAAGCCGGTGTTACAGATACAGATGCCATTAATCGTTTGTTGAATAAAGAGATTAAGGCTGCGATTCAAGCTGGTTTATCAGTTCTATATTGTATTGGAGAAAGCTCAGAAGAACAAGAACAGTGGCAAGAAGTTTTAAGGAAACAGTTGTCTATTGGATTAGATGGAGTTGATATGTCTAAAGTATCTATAGCATATGAACCAATCTGGGCAATTGGACCTGGTAAAACGCCACCAGATAAAGACTATATCCAAAAGATAGCTAAGTTTGTAAAAGAAGAAACCAATGGAGCTCCAGTTACTTATGGTGGAGGCTTAAAAGTAGATAATGCCCAGATGCTTGCTTCTATTCCAGAGATTGATGGAGGTCTGATTGCATTAACAAGATTCCAAGGAGATATTGGTTTTTATCCAGAAGAGTATCTAGAAATTATTAAAACATATATGTCAAATTAAACGAAAGAGAGGAATTTATTATGAATTTAACATTTGAATATGGACATGGAACTATGAGCGCAAACCTTCCTGATAATACAGACGTATTTATAACTGGGGAGACAGTAGCAGACCCGGATTTTATTCCAGAAGACCAATTGGTTGAGAAAACCTTAGAATCAATTCGTAATCCGATTGGAATGGATCCGCTAACAAAGCTTGCAAAAAAAGGATCTAAAGTAACAATTATATTCCCTGATAGAGTTAAGGGAGGAGAACAATCAACTTCACACCGTAAATTATCTATTAAGCTTATTCTAGAAGAGCTTTACAGTGTTGGTGTAGAGAAAAAAGATATTCTTTTTATATGTTCTAATGGACTTCATAGAAAGAATACAGAACAGGAGATTCGTGGAGTATTAGGAGATGAGTTATTCAATCAGTTCTGGTACAGTCATCAGATTATGAATCATGACAGTGAGGATTACGATAATCTTGTAGATCTTGGAGTTACAAGACGAGGAGATCCAGTAATTATGAACAAGTATGTATACGATAGTGACGTTGCTATACTAATCGGCCATACTCAAGGAAATCCATATGGTGGATATTCAGGTGGATATAAACATTGTTCAACTGGTATTACACATTGGAAATCCATTGCATCCCACCACGTTCCAGAAGTTATGCATAGAAAAGACTTTGTTCCTGTAAATGGTCATTCTATGATGAGAACTAAGTTTGATGAGATTGGGCAACATATGGAAGAGCATATGGGTAAGAAATTCTTCTGTTGTGATGCTGTTCTTGATGCGAAATCTAGACAGATTGAAATAAATAGTGGATATGCTAAAGAAATGCAACCGATTTCTTGGAAAACAGCAGATAAAAGAACTTATGTACCATTTGCAGAGAAAAAGTATGATGTATTGGTATTTGGTATGCCTCAATTCTTCCACTATGGTGATGGAATGGGAACAAACCCAATAATGTTAATGCAAGCATTATCAGCTCAAGTAGTTCGTTTTAAGAGAATCATGAGTGATAAATGTGTCATTATATGTGCATCTACTTGTAATGGATATTTCCATGATGAATTATGGCCTTATTTAAGAGAAATGTATGAAATGTTCCAAAAAGATGGTATGAATACCCTTCCAGATATGAACCGTCTTGGTGAATATTTCGCAACAAATGAAGAATATATAAGAAAATATCGTTATGCCAATGCCTTTCATCCATTTCATGGTTTCTCTATGATTTCTTCTGCTCATATTGCAGAAAGGGATACCTCAGCAATCTACCTTGTTGGAGCGGAACAACCTGGATATGCAAGAGGAATGGGCTTAAAGACAAGACCAACATTTGAATCTGCTTTAGAAGATGCAAAGAAAAAGTTTGTTGGGGAAAACCCAAATATCTTAGCACTTCCAATGACTTATAAGCTGGCGTCTGTTCATCTTGCAATGAAAAACGAACCAATTGATTGTTAATTTAAAACTATAATTATTCTCCTTAATGAGAGCTTTCTTGTATGGAATCAATAAAGAGGTATGATAAAACTTCATACTTATAAATATTAGCATTTCTAGATATAATAAGACCATAAACAAGATTAACAACCTGAAAACAAAAAGAAAGGAATGCTAATATGAAAGCGAATACATCAGCAAAACAAAAGAAAATAGATAGTAAGATAAGTACCAAGATTCCTAATGGAGTGTGGTTATTTTTCTCACTAACAGCAGCGTTGATCCTGTGGTGGCTATTATCTATTAACCCACAGACATCACGAAGCTTTCCTAATATAATTGTTGTATCACAATCTCTTATAACAATGATAGAAAGAGGTGTGTTCTTTGAAGATATTGGAAGCAGTTTAATCTCTGTACTATCAGGATTTGCAATAGGATTTGTTATAGCTCTTCCAGTTGCTATCTTGATGGCTTGGTATAGACCTGTACGTAATATTATTCAACCTTGGATTGAATTTATCCATAATATACCTCCTCTTGCTTATGTACCCTTGATTGTTATCTCAGCAGGTGTTGGGCGTAAACCACAGATTATTGTTATTACAATCGCTACTTTTTTAACTATGACAATTACAATATATCAAGGTGTTGTAAATATCGATGAAACTTTAATAAAAGCAGCTAGAGTGTTAGGAGCGAAAGATAGAGATATCTTTTTAAAGGTTATAGCACCTGCAACACTACCATTTATTATTACAGCAATTAGACTTGGAGCATCTGTAGCTCTGACAACATTAATTGCAGCAGAGTCAACAGGGGCTACAGCTGGACTGGGAATGAGAATTAGGGCATTGAATAACTCGTTTGATTCAGCTCCAATGCTTCTATACATTATTGTAATTGGTATAATTGGTATTACTATTGAAAAGTTAGTTAAGACGCTAGAAAGGAGATTGACAGGATGGCAAGAGAAGAGAGAAATATAAAATTAAAAATTGATAATGTGAAAAAGATTTTCAATACACGTAATGGTGACATGGTTGCGTTAAATGGAATCAATCTAGACATTATGGAAAATGAATTCATCTGTGTAGTGGGACCTTCAGGATGTGGAAAGTCTACATTATTAAATATTATAGCCGGATTGTCAGAACCTACTTCTGGTAAAATATATTGTGATGGACATGAAGTTACTGGTACAGGAACAGAAAGAGGAGTTGTATTCCAACAATATGCTTTGTTTCCTTGGTTAACAGTTAAAAAAAATGTAGAGTTTGGTCTGAAACTTAAAGGTATTAAAGGACCTGAAGCTTCAGAGATTGCAATGAAATATATTAATATGGTTGACCTTGCGGACTTTGCAAATCATTACCCGA
>CAZAKD010000119.1:0-5921 GCA_964485435.1 uncultured Lachnospiraceae bacterium | reverse complement strand
GTATCTAAGAAGGTTATCTTCTCATCATTAATGGTAACTGTATACGCACCAATATGTTGTGTGATTCCACCTGCCTCATGATTTGTAATATGTGTTTGACGAATTGCGTCAAGCAGGGAAGTCTTACCATGATCAACGTGGCCCATAACACATACAACAGGTGGGCGTTTTTTAAAGGTAGCAGGATCTTCTTCTTCTTCTTTAAGAAGTTCCTCAATAAGATCAACTTTTTCTTCTAATTCAACAATATAGTCATATTCAAGCGCTATCTCTTCTGCTTCTTCAAAAGTAATCTCAGAATTTATAGATACCATTTTCCCAGCTAAAAATAATTTTTTAACCACTGTAGATGCTGTAACTTTCATTTTATCTGTTAATTCTTTAATCGTTAATACTTCTGGAATTGTAATTGTTTTGATTCCATCATCTATTTCTGCAGCCTGTACTTGTGGCTTAGGCATAATAAATGCGCCTTTTCTATTTGGATCTTTTGGTTTAGCATTGTTAACATTATTCTTTCTTTGATTTCCATACCTATTACCTTGATTAGAACGATTACCATATGGTTTTTTATTATTTGTATTATTGCTTCCTGGTCTGTTATTAGAATTCCCAGCGTTTCCACCTGGTCTGTTGTATGAATTTCCTGTATTACCAGCTGGTCTATTCCCTGTATTACCTGTATTTCCAGTATTTCCACTTGGCCTGTTGTAAGTGTTTCCTGTATTTCCACTTGGTCTGTTTCCTGTATTGCTTGTATTGTTATTTGGCCTATTATATCCATTTCCAGTATTTCCACTTGGCCTGTTTCCTGTATTGCTTGTATTGTTATTTGGTCTATTATATGTGTTTCCTGTATTTCCACTTGGACGATTGGCGTTAGTACCAGCTCCAGTACTATTATTTGAATTGTTTTTGTAACTATTTCTATTGTCAGTATTGCCACCTTGAGAGGTTCTTTGAGATGAGTTACTATTACGATTTTGAGTATTTCTATTTGGGGAATTATTAGTCTTTGGTGTTTGCTTCACTGGTTCTGTAGCCTTCTTATCCGAAGCGCTACTTGTAATTGCTGGTTTATTTCCAGAAAAATGACCTTTTACCATATCTACATGAGTACTTTCAATATTACTCATATGACTTTTTGTATCTATTCCTTTATCATTTAAAAATTTAACGATCTCTTTACTTGGTTTATCAATTTCTTTTGCTAATTCATATACTTTCATTTTTGACATACTTACTACCTCCATGTTGATACAAAAGACTAAAAACTACATTCAATCATTTTGTATTGTTGTTACTAGTTGTTTGATAACTGCGTCTGATAAGCCCTTATCAAGTAATGCTAAAGATGCTCTATATTCTTTACCCATTCCACGACCTAGCTCTGTTTTTTCACCGAAAAAGTATATAGGTACTTTATAATAAGTACACATATTGGAAAACTTTTTCTTTGTGTTTTCTGAAGCATCTACTGCTACGATTACAACACATGCTTTCCCTTCTTTTACTGCTTTTTCAGTAGAAAATTCTCCGCTTGCTATCTTTCCTGCTTTTGTTGCAAGTCCAATGTAAGAGATTACTTTATTCTTAATCATGGGCTGATTCAACATAATCTCCTGTTCATCCTTCAAGCTTAATCAACTCCTTCTCTAAATCCTCTAAGATTTCTTTTGGAATATTGACTTTTAAAGAACGCTCAATCCCCTTACTCTTTACAGCTTGATGAAAACAATCCCGTTCTCTGCAGATATATGCGCCACGACCATTCTTTTTCCCAGTAGAGTCTAAAACAATCTCATTCTCAGGTGTCTTTATAATTCGCAGCATTTCTTTTTTACTTTTCATGGCTCCACAACCTGTGCATTGCCTTAATGGTATCTTTTTTCCACTCATTATTACATCACATCCCTAGAATTATTCTTCATCCATGTAGTCAACTTGTGATTCACTCTTAATATCAATCTTGTATCCTGTTAATCTAGCAGCGAGTCTAGCATTCTGTCCTTCTTTACCAATCGCAAGAGACAATTGATAATCTGGAACAATTACAGTCGCACTTTTTTCATCTACATTTACATCAACGGAGACTACCTTTGCTGGACTAAGAGCATTTTCAATGAATATCTTTGGATCTGAATTCCAAGTAGTTATATCAATCTTTTCACCTCTAAGTTCACTTACAATTGCATTCACACGTGCACCATTCATTCCAACACATGCACCAACTGGATCAACATCTTCATTATTAGAGTAAACTGCCATCTTTGTTCTAGAACCAGCTTCTCTTGAGATACTCTTGATCTCAACGGTACCATCCTTGACTTCAGTTACTTCTGCTTCAAATAATCTCTTTACTAATTCTGGATGAGTTCTGGACACAGTAATACGAGGCCCTTTTGTAGTATCTTTTACTTCAACTACATATAACTTAATACGTTCTGTCGGTCTAAAGCGTTCCCCTTTTACTTGTTCGTTCTCAGTAAGCACTGCATCTACTTTTCCAAGATTAATGCTAATATTGTTACCTACATACCGTTGTACAATACCAGTTACAACATCTTTTTCTTTACCATAGTATTGATCAAATAGTACTTTTCGTTCTTCTTCTCTAATCTTTTGAACAACAACTTGTTTTGCCTTCTGTGCTGCAATTCGCCCAAAATTCTTTGGTGTTACCTCTACATGTACTATGTCGCCTATTTCATTCTTAGGATATTTCAACTTTGCCTCGACAATACTAATCTGTGTAATAGAATCCTCTACCTCTTCTACCACTTCTTTTTCTGCATATACCAGAACATCACCAGTAGTTCTATCAATATCCACACGAATATTATCAGCCTTACCAAAATGATTTTTACACGCTGCTACCAACGAATTCTCTATTGCTTCTAATAAAATCTCTTTGCTAATGCTCTTTTCTTTCTCAATCTGGTTTAATGCATCAATTAATTCTGAACTCTTATTCATTTCTGTTACTTCCTCCCTTAGTTATTAAAAATCTATTCCAAGCCTAATAATTGCTATATCTTTTCTCTCTATCGTAAGCTCTGATTCATCTTCAAGTTCAATTGTAACCGTATCCTTATCAAAGTTTTTTAGAATTCCAAATAGTTCTTTTTGTTTATTCAGTGCTTTATATAACTTAATCTCAACGTCTTCCCCAATGCTCCTTGCAAAGTCTTTGTCTTTCTTTAATTGTCGTCCAAGGCCTGGCGAGCTTACTTCTAGTATATATGCATCAGGAATATAATCATGTTCATCAAGCAATTCGCTTAAAGCTCTACTTACTAATTCACAATCATCAATAGTAATTCCGCCTTCTTTGTCAATATATACGCGAAGAAACCAATTACCTGCCTCCTTTACATATTCTACATCAACTAATTCGAAATTATTATCCACCATAATTGGTTCTAGTAATTTCTCTGTTCTTATTACATAATTTTCTTTGTTCGCCAATATAATCCCTCTTTTCTTACCTATTCAGTTGTAATTTCTTCTTGTTATAGTTCCCTAAAATATGAAACTATATGACTGAGCTTTTGATTCTTGGTGCAGAATAAAATATAAAGAGTGGACCTGCGCCCACTCTTTCCAAGATATCTCTCAATCAACATCATTGCTATTGTAACATTATACCATAGCAATTGCAAGGGATAATTTGAATTATCTCATTACCGTTTGATTGTAATCATAATCTATGCTATGCTATTAAATATTATTGCACAAAATTTCTTATATAAACTGATATAACACTACAATAAGGAGAAATCTAATGTATAACATTAAACTAATCGGTCTAGATTTAGATGGTACTGTATTCAATGATAATAAAGATATTACACCTAGAACTTCAAAAGCAATAGAAGATGCCATAGAACAAGGTATTATTGTCCTACCTGCAACAGGTAGACCTAAAGTTGGACTACCTGATGAGTTCTTAAAAATAAAAGGTGTACGATATGCCCTCACTGCAAATGGTGCTACTGTAATAGATTTATCCAATAACTCTATTTTATATTCAAATTTAATACCTACTGCTTCTGCCATTAAAGCAATAGAGACTGCTCATAACTTTGACTGTCTAATAGACATCTTCATAGATGGTCATAGTTATACCTCTAATCAGTCCATGTCATATGTACAAGAATATATGCAGTCCCCCGTGATGACTGAATATTTCCTTAAGACTAGAAACTTCCTTGAAGAAGACATGATTGAATATCTCACCAAAACTCAAAAACCTGTAGAGAAAATTCAACTTCTCTTCAAGGATATTGATGTTAAAAATCAAGCCTCCGCAGTACTAAAGGCCATGTCTGAGATTACTATTACTTCTGCACTTCCTAATAATATTGAGATTAATTCTTCAACTGCTAATAAAGGAGATGGGCTCATTGGACTAGGACGTTCCTTAGGAATAAAGCAAGAAGAGATCATGGCTTGTGGTGATAGTTTCAATGATTATGAGATGATTAGACAAGCTGGATATGGAGTTGCAATGGGTAATGCAGAAAAAGAGATTAAAGAAATCGCAGACTATATAACTTTATCCAACGAAGAAGACGGGGTTGCTCATGCAATAGAGATGGTCCTTGGGCAAAGGGACGCTTTGCTTGGGGGTACTTAAGAGGGTAGGTAGATGAGCAAAGCTGTGGTTTGATCTAAACGGGGACGGTACCTGATGCGTTAGGTACCGTCCCCGTTTGATGATTATACTTAATCTGCGATAAATACTTTTTTTATTTCTCCGTAGTATAAGGTGTGATAGTCTTTTAGAGGATAATTTTTGTCTATTTCATCTTCTAGAAAGTTTTCAGGTTTTATGATATCAGAGTAGATTTTTTTACAAACGATTACTAGGTTGGCCTCTTCGATGTATGGGGTATCTTCATAATATGATGTGTGAAGGCCTGATAATTTAAATTTATCAAAGTCTCTTCCGGACTTAGAACCACATATACCTAAAGCTTTTTTAAATTTCTCATTAAAAAATGATAAAGTAAAGGTGTTTTCTTTATCTAGAAATTCTTTGGTATAGCGTGTTGGCCTGATATAAATAGTTGCAATATTTTTATTCCAAAGTACACCAAGGCCTCCCCAGCTTGCTGTCATTGTATTACACTTCTCCTTATTGCCCGCTGTAACAAGCATCCAACGATCTCCAATTAAAGAAAAGGGATTCTCTTGTATAGTTTTAACTTCCACTTCTTTTAATCTCATAATATATTTGTATAATGCACTGATACTAATGGTCAAAGCATCTATACTTTCCTTTCTTTTTGATTATATATATATATTAAATTATAGGATATATATGTATATTTCTCTTAATGTCATTCCTAAAAGCCTTGAGACATATTTATAATTAATTAATTTATTTATAATAGGGAAATAGAAGTTCCTTCATCATTTAAAACTATAGCCTTTAAAGATTGTCCTAATCTTTCAACCTGTCCCAATTCACACGTAACATAAAAACAGCATCTGTGAGCACGTTTTTCATTATCTGCAATTTCAAGGTCTACTTCAATTTTTACATGACCAGTTGTGTCAGCAGGTAAAATATTTATCGAAAAAGCTGGGGTGTAATCACCTTCCTTATTTCCAAACTCTAAATAGCACGAATTATTATAATCTTTCATGTACTTACTTATTTTATCAGCTGCCTCCTCTAATAAAACATCTTCAACATAACAATTTTGATAAGCTTTAACATATTCTGAATTAGCTGTTATTTTTAATTCAATAATATTAGTATCTTGCCATACTTTTTCAATAATAATGTTATCCATAGTTTCCCTCTCCTTATTTGAATTTAAAATCATCAAATGCACCAGTAGTCTCATTGTATACAAAATGAATTGTTATTTTATTATGGGAAAGAGAAAGTTCTTTCATATTTGAATAAG